>JAISRC010000172.1 GCA_031273845.1 Desulfovibrio sp. | reverse complement strand
AGGGCGAAAATGAGGAGAAATATGCTGAAATTCCGGTCAAAATACGGAAATTTCCTCAAAAATTGATGCCCCTGGGACAAATCGGCGCTGTGGGGCTGAATTATTCAGCGCTTCCTTAAGAGTACGGAGCAGGCGGGGGAAGTCCCGGGAGATCAGGGCAATCGAATGAAAAAATGTAACAGTTTGAAATAACAAGAATTATTAAATCAAGACGTCAAAAATTTATCTTGTGATTTCAATGTGTTGTCAGCTTCATTTCGATTGCCCTGCCCGGGAGATATTTTACTGTTGCCACAAAATTTATAATGTGAGAAAATTATTGCATGAATGCAGGTATCCCCCCCCCGGAAGCCGCGCCCACGCCTGTACCCGCGCCGCAAAAAAGATACCACGAAGCCATGCCCAAGCTGGACCTGGCTCCCAACTCCCGCGTCGCCGTGAACTTCAACCCCCTAGGGTCCGGCGGCGTGCCGGTTCAGGGCGAGTTTCTGGGCACCACACATTACGAATTCCTGATCATCCGGCTTCCCAGCATACCCGGCCTGCGCAACAAACTGCTGCCCCACATGCGCGTGGAGATCAGCTATGTGTCCGGCGGCGCACGCAACCGGTTCACCGCCGAGATCATCACCTTCACGCAAAAACCGGCCTTCCTGCTCTTCACTTCCTACCCCGACCGCATGAGCATTATGGAAACACGCAGCCACAACAGGGTTGCCTGTGCCCTGCCGGTCCGTTTCGTCTCCCCTCACGGCGAAGGCGTGGGTATCCTGAGCGACTTGAGCAAGGGAGGGTGCCGGGTGGTGCTGGAAATGACCGGCCAGTCCGGGTTGCGTAAACTCAAAGAAGGCGACAGGCTGGTCATGCAGACGGCCTTCACCTGGGACAAGGTAGCCACCAGAGGAGTGGGCATCGTGCGCAACGTGGAAACCTCGGGTACGCGCATGACTCTGGGACTTGCCTTCGGCGAAACAATAGGCGAATTTGTGGACGCCCTGACGCGATACCTTGCTCTGGTCTCCGTCCTGAACTGAAAAACGAACGCGGGATTTTCCCTTCAATACTCTTGCAAGGCGGGATAATGTATGGAAACAGTGTGTCTGAACAGGTCGGACGATGCATTCGTAAAGGCCGTGGAGGACGAAAGCGGGCAGCGCGTGTCGCGCTGCTACCAGTGCGGCAACTGTACAGCCGGTTGTCCCATGTCCTTCACCTTCGACTATTCCGTAAGCAGAATCATGCGCCTGATCCAGGCCGGACAGAAAGAGCAGGTGCTTTCTTCCGGGGCCGTGTGGCTGTGCGCCGGCTGTGAAACCTGCACACAACGCTGTCCGAACGAGATCAATGTGGCCGGGGTTATGGACGCCTGCCGGCACATCGCCGGCCGCGAAAGGAAATTCGGCGCCCGCGCGGTAAGCGCCTTCTTCAAGGCATTCATGGATTCCGTCCGTTTCAACGGGCGTTCGCACGAGGTCGGGACCATGGCCCTGTATATGCTCTATACGGGCCGGGTCTGGACAGATGTGGAACTTGCGCCCAAAATACTCCCCAAAGGAAAAATGCCCTTACTGCCGCACCGCATCGCCGGCCGAAGAGAGGTTGCTGAAATCATCAGCCGCTTCAAGCAAGGACTCTCGGACCCGGATCTGGTCCGCGCCGGGCTGGATGCGCAAGGCAAATCCGCAAAGGAGGCCGTTTCATGAGCAGCATCAACGTGGGCTACTTCCCCGGCTGTTCGGGGCTGGGAACCTCCATGGAATACGAACGATCCACCAGGGCCGTCTGCCGTGAGCTCGGCATAGGCCTGCGGGAAATCCCGGACTGGAACTGTTGCGGCTCCACTCCGGCGCATTCCACGGACTCGGCCCTTTCCGCCGCCTTGGCCTCCCGGGTCTTCGCCCAAGGAGAAAACGCCGGGATCGGCGATGTGATCACGCCCTGTCCCAGTTGTCTGAAAAATCTGCGCGTCGCCCTTGAACACATGGAAGATCCTCTCTTCTCCGCGCGGGTGGAGGCCCTGACCGAACGCCCCCTGAAAATGCAGCACAGCATCAGGTCTGTCCTTCAGGTTATGGTCGAAGACGTGGGCACGGAGCGGATCAGGGGCAGAGTCAGACGCAGCCTGAAGGGGCTGAAGGTTGTTCCGTACTACGGCTGTCTTATGACCAGACCGGAAAAAGTCATGCGCTTCGACGACCCGGAAAATCCCGTCGCCTTGGACCGGCTGCTGGAAGCCCTGGGAGCGGAGGTGCTTCCTTTCCCGCTGAAAACGGACTGTTGCGGCGGTTCCTTCTCCATACCCTCGCGCAAGGTCACGCCGCGTCTGGCGGGACGCATCCTGGATATGGCGGGTGAAGTCGGCGCGGATCTGGTGGTCGTCGCCTGCCCCTTGTGCCAAATGAATCTGGATCTGCGCCAGGGGCAGATCCGGGCGGGCGGGATCGACCGCGTTCTGCCCGTTCCCTATTTTACCCAGTTGATGGCCCGAGCCTTTGCTCTGCCGGAAGCCGACGCGGCTTTCAACAAGCTTGTCGAAGACATAGAACCGGCCTTTGCCTGCATGCAGCGCAGGGCCGCAGACATTGAAGCCGAAGAACGCAAGGCCGCGGCGGCGGAAGCCGAAAAGGCCCGTCTGGCCGCGGAACGGGCGGCCAAGGCGGCGGAGAAAGCGAAGGACGCCGGGCCGGACGGCGCCGGCGCAAAAAGCGCGGGAGCGAAAAAGACGAAAGGAAAAGCCGACGCCGGCGGAGGTGATGTATGAAAATAGGAGTCTTCATCTGTCACTGCGGCAGCAACATCGCGGGCACAGTAGACTGCGCGGCCGTGGCCGAAAGGGCCTCGACATACCCGGACGTGGTCTATGCAACAGACATCATGTACGCCTGCGCCGAACCCGGGCAGGACGCCATCATCGCGGCCATCAAGAAACACGGGCTGACGGGCGTCGTGGTCGCCTCCTGTACCCCCAGAATGCACGAACCGACCTTCCGCAAAGCCGTGGAACGCGCGGGCGTCAACCGCTATATGTTTGAAATGGCCAATATCCGCGAACACGTTTCGTGGATAGGCAAGGATATCGAAGCCAACACCAACAAGGCCGCCGAACTGGTGCGCATGGCCGCCGCCAAACTGCGCCTGGACAGGGAACTGAAACCCAAATCGTTCCCCGTGACCAAGCGTCTCCTGGTGATAGGCGGCGGCGTAGCCGGCATACAGGCTGCTCTGGACGCGGCCGACGCCGGGCTGGAAGTGGTCATGGTAGAGAAACAGCCGACCATCGGCGGTAAAATGGCCAAGCTGGACAAGACCTTTCCCACCGTGGACTGTTCAAGCTGCATACTCGGCCCGCGCATGGTGGACGTGGCCCAGCACCCGAACATCACCCTGTACGCCTATGCGGAACTTGAGGAAGTTTCCGGCTATGTCGGCAATTTCGACGTGAAAATCCGCAAAAAAGCCACGTATGTGGACTGGGACAAATGTACGGGCTGCGGCCTGTGCACGGAAAAGTGCCCTTCCAAAAAATCCTACGACAGATTCAACGAAGGCGTGGGACCGACCACGGCGATCATCATCCCCTTCCCCCAAGCCATACCCAAAAAGGCCAGCATAGAGCGCGAATACTGCCGCCAGTTCAACAAGGGCAAATGCGGGGTCTGCGCCAAAGTCTGCCCGACGGGCGCGGTCAACTACGAGATGCAGGACGAAACAGTGGAGGTCAAGGTCGGCGGCATCGTGGCGGCCACCGGCTATGACCTTGTCGACTGGAAAGTCTACTCCGAATACGGCGGCGGACGCTACCCGGACGTTGTGACCTCCCTGCAGTACGAACGCATGCTTTCGGCCTCCGGCCCCACGGGCGGGCATGTCAAACGCCCATCGGACGGGACGGAACCCGTGAACGTGGTCTTCGTCCAGTGCGTGGGGTCGCGCGATCCCTCCATCGGCCGTCCTTACTGCTCCGGGTTCTGTTGCATGTATACGGCCAAACAGGCCATTCTGACCAAGGACCACATCCCCGGCTCGCAAAGCTACGTTTTTTACATGGACATACGCTCGCCCGGCAAGGGTTATGACGAGTTTACGCGCCGGGTGCAGGAGGAATACGGGGCCAGGTATGTGCGCGGCCGCGTTTCGATGATTTATCCCAAGGGCGGCAAACTGATGGTACGCGGGGCGGACACGCTGATGGGCACGCAGGTGGAGGTGGAGGCCGACCTCGTGGTCCTGGCCGTCGGCGCGGAAGCCTCCGCGAACTCCTCAGCCCTGGCCGAAAAACTGCGCATTTCCTACGACGGCTATGGTTTCTTCATGGAAGGCCACCCCAAGCTCAAACCCGTGGAAACCAACACGGCCGGCGTTTTTCTGGCCGGGTCCTGCCAGGGACTCAAGGACATTCCCTCCTCGGTGGCCCAGGGCAGCGCGGCAGCGGCCAAGGCCTTGGGACTGCTTTCCCGCGACATGCTGGATTCGGACCCGCAGATCGCCTCCGTGTCCGTCAACCGCTGCGTCGGGTGCCGCAAGTGCATAGAGGTATGCCCCTTCAAGGCCATTCAGGAAGTGGACATGCGCGGACAACCCAAGGCCGAGGTCATAGAGACGGTCTGCCAAGGTTGCGGGCTGTGCAATGCCACCTGCCCGCAGGGAGCGATTCAGCTTTCGCATTTCACCGATAACCAGATTCTTGCGGAAGTGGAGGCCTTATGTCGGTTCTAGAAGGAAAAGAACTCCGGATCGTCGGTTTTCTCTGTAACTGGTGTTCTTACGGCGGGGCCGATACGGCGGGTGTAGGCCGTTTTACCCAGCCCACGGATCTGCGTATCGTCCGGGTCCCCTGTTCAGGGCGCATCAACCCGCTTTTCGTGATGAAGGCCTTGATCGGCGGGGCGGACGGCGTGCTGGTTTCCGGCTGCCACCCGCGCGACTGCCATTACGCCGAGGGCAACTATTATGCCCGCCGCCGCCTGGAAGTGCTCAAGGGGCTTCTCCCCGTGCTGGGCATAGACCCGCGCCGCTTTGAGTACACCTGGGTTTCGGCTTCGGAAGGGCAGCGCTGGCAGCATGTAGTGTCAAGTTTCACGGCGCAGATCCATGCGCTCGGTCCGGCGGCGCGTTTCACGGAAGCCCCGGAACCGGCGCGCCTCGGCGCCTGAACGCCCGCCGCGTTTACCGCGATACGCCGGGCATATACATCAAGGAGATTCCATGTCCATACAGGATGAACTTAAATCGGCAATTACGGCGGCGCTGCCGGACGTCTCCTGCGTAGTCGGCTGGGGCGCCGGGCCTGAACCCCTGCGGGCCGCGCCGCTGTTCATACGCGGCGAAGCGGATCTGGAAGGGTTCAGCGCCGGTTTCCTTTCCGTAAACAACCCCGCCCTGTACCTGCCCTCGCTCAAGGGAAGCAAGGTCGGGGTCGTGGTCAAGGGCTGCGATGCCCGTTCCGTCGGCCAACTGGCGGCCGAAACGCTGATCAAAAGAGAGGAGGTTCATGTCATCGGCTACCCATGCCGGGGAGTGATAGATGTGGACAAGGTCGCCGCGAAACTGGCCGGCGCCTGCGAAACAGGCGAGGTCGCCGCCTTGCGTGAAGACGGCGACGACGTGCTCCTGAATACGCCCAAAGGCGAAGTGCGTCTTGCGAAAAAGGATATCACGGCCGACAAGTGCGGGCGTTGCGCTTTTCCGAACGCCGGGAACGCGGATGTCTTTGTCGGCGAACGCTGCGCTCCGGTTGTTACCGAAGACGGCTATGCGGATATCGCGGACTTTGAGGCCCGCGGTCTGGACGAACTGAAGGCTTTCTGGGAACAGGAGATGTCGCGTTGCATCCGCTGCTACGCCTGCCGCAACGCCTGTCCCCTCTGCGTATGCAGGGACCAGTGCGTGGCGATGAGCCGTGAGCCGCACTGGCTCAGCCAGGGCGACGGGGTGCGCGACAAGCTCTTTTTCCAGATTATTCACGCCGTGCATCTGTCCGGACGCTGTACAGGCTGCGGGGAATGCGAGCGGGCCTGTCCCCTCGGCATCCCCGTGCTCAAACTCAAACGCGCCCTGTCTCGCCGTGTGGAAAAACTGTTCGGCTACAAGGCGGGAGGAGGAGATACGCCTCCTCTGCTCACCTTCCTGGTGGAAGAACCGACAATCAAAGAGAGGGACTGGAAATGAGCGCCGAAAACGTGAAAAAGTTCATCTCGTTTGATGCCCTTCCGGGATTTCTGGCCCGCGCCGCGGAAAAAAACGCCGTGTACGTCCCGCGCCGCGAAGGCAACGCCGTTGTATACCGCTCCTTCAAAGCTGGCGACGAAGCGGAACTCGGCGTGCGCCCGACGGAATCCTGCAAGCATGTCGTCTTTCCCCGCGGCGAGGAACTCTTTTCCTTTGCCCGCGAAGCGGACAAGGAAGAGCCGGGCAAACGGCGGCTGGTGCTGACGGAAGCCTCCGAACCGGGGGCGGCCGTTGTTTTCGGGGCCTTGTCCTGTGATGCCCGCGGTTTTCTGGCCTTTGACCCGGTCTACAACGGGTCGGGCACAGGCGGGACGGCCAAGGACAGCTATTACCTGCGCCGGCGCAACCGGACCCTGATAGTGGTCAAGGCATGCAAAAACGCCCTGAACACCTGTTTCTGCAACTGGGTAGGCGGCGGTCCCGCAAGCCCGCAGGGCGCGGATGTTCTGGCCGTGGAAGCCGAACAGGGACTGGTGCTGGACATTCTGAGCGGGGAAGGCACCGCTTTTACGGAGTCTCTGCCCGCGGCATCGGAAGCGCAGCTTGCCGCCGCCGCCGCCGCGGTCAAGGCCGCCGAAGACTCTCTGCCCAAGGCGGCGGACGTGTCCGCCGCGCCCGCATCTCTGGCGGCTCTTTTTTCCTCCGCCGAGTTCTGGAACAAAGAGAGCGCGCACTGTCTCTACTGCGGGGCCTGCACCTATCTGTGTCCCACCTGTTACTGTTTCAACATAACGGACGAAAGCGACGGCCTGACCGGCGTGCGCCTGCGTTCCTGGGACAACTGTATGTCCCCGCTCTTCACTTTGGAGGCCAGCGGGCACAACCCGAGGCCGAACAAGGCGGACCGGCTCAAAAACAGGGTGGGGCACAAGTTCTCCTATTACCCCTCGCTGCATTCCGGCCGCTTCTCCTGTTGCGGCTGCGGGCGTTGCATCAAAAGCTGTCCGTCTTCAGTGGACATCAGAAAAATTGTGCTTGACGCCGTTAAGGAGGCCGCCAATGTCTGAACAAACAGGCGCAACCGCAGCGCGTCCGGTCTACAAGGCCGGCACGCGCAACCCTTACCTGCCCATGCCGGCCAAGGTGATTGAGGTGATCACCGAAACCCCGACCATCAAAACCTTCCGCGTTGTGCTGGAAGATGAACAACTGATGCGGGACTTCACCTTTGAGCCGGGACAGGTGGGGCAGCTTTCCATGTTCGGCGTCGGCGAATCCACCTTTGTCATCAATTCCCCGCCCACGCGCAAGGAATATCTGCAGTTCAGCGTCATGCGCGCGGGCGAAAACACCACCGCCCTGCACTCCCTGCAGGCGGGAGATACGGTGGGGGTCCGCGCTCCTCTGGGCAACTGTTTTCCTTACGAAAAAATGAAAGGCAAGGACATCGTCTTCATCGGCGGCGGCATAGGCATGGCGCCCCTGCGCACCCTGTTGCTGTTCATGCTGGACAACCGCAAGGATTACGGGAAAATACGACTGCTGTACGGGGCGCGTTCCCCGCAGGACATGGCCTTTTCCTCGGAGCTTCCGGACTGGTTCGGGCGCAGGGATCTGGAATGTACCCTGACCATAGACCGGGAGGCCGAGGGGTGGCAGCACAAGGTAGGGCTGATACCCAACGTGCTTCTGGAAATGAATCCGGACCCGAACAACTGCGTGGCCGTTACCTGCGGTCCGCCCATCATGATCAAGTTCACCCTTCAGGCGCTGGAAAAGCTGAAATTTGCCCCGGAGCAGATATATACCACACTGGAAAAGCGCATGAAATGCGGCATAGGCATCTGCGGCCGCTGCAATATAGGCGACAAGTATGTGTGCATTGACGGGCCGGTGTTCAGTATGGCCGAACTCAACGCCATGCCCAACGAGCTTTAAGGCAATTTGATTTTGGGACACCTCTTCCGGCGCTTTTAACGGCGAAAGCAAGTTTCGCCTGGGGGCGGGTGGCTTGCGCTTTGCGCTTACACCGCCTGAGCATTTTCAACTTAGAAATGCTCTAATGAAGCAAGACGCAACCATGCTTGCTCCGTAGCCGACACTTCAAAACTGCGGAATGCAGTTTTGAAGTGTCGATCCGAATCAAATTCGCCTCAATAGGTGGACGGCCTTTTCAGAAGCTCCGCGCAGTCGTTTCCTTCCATAGACCGGCTCAGTATGTTCCCCTGAGCGTCGGCCAGCATTCGCAGGCGACAGAAACGCCGCTCCCTGTGCGCGGGCACCCAGCGGGTACGCTCGTAATACACGGGGAAACCCTGCGCGTCATTGCCGACCAGAAAGCGTTCGGTCACTTCCTGACCCGGCACCGACGCCTCGTCATCCAACAGCCACTCGTGCTCGACACCGCCTTGGACCGGTACGGAAGACGAGGGCGGACCGAAATAACTCTCCGCCAGACTCATGCTTTCAATATGCGGCATCAGCCGACCCAAGGGACCGGACGCGCATCCCGCCGAGATCAGCAACAGGAACAAAAAAACCGCGCCGAGCTTCAATTTCAAGTTCATGAGGTTCTCCGGTTCACGGGCTGTTGTCGGTTCACGGACTGCCTCTGGTGAATGCGCCGCTCCGCCCGCCCGTCCGGGAAGACGCGCTCTTTTTGCCTTTCAAGGCGGCAAGGCGGATTTCTATAACCTTGGAATTGGGATAACTGTGCAGGATGCTTTCCAGAAGAGCGCGCGCCTCCTCCGGACGGTTCTCCTGCTCCACCACATCGGCAAGCATGAACACAGCGGCCGTTTTGCGGGACTCCGAGAGTCCCTCCAGTTTCAGCAGCTCGCGCAGGACCTGTTCCGCGCCTTTCAAATTCTCGTTCAGCATCTGCGTTTCCGAAAGCGCGGAATAGCAGTCGGCCTTGGCATCCGGCCCGACGTTCAGATTCAGACACAGGGCCAAGACATCGGCGGCGGGGGTGAATTCCAGGCTGCGCATATAGGCGTAGGACAATTCCTTATAGACAGCGGCCTTGTCCTCCGTATCCAGATCCGGATCGGCCGCCAGACTTTCCCAGAGTTCGGCGGCACGGGCGTTGAAACGCATGTCCCGGCACAGTCCGGCCAGTTCCATGGCTATGCCGCGCTTCCGCGCCGGATCTCCGGAAAATTCCCGGAGCATGATTTCCAAGTAATCTCGGGCCGTGGCTTTGTCCTGCCGGACATTCAGGGTCAGGGCAAGAATCCTGCGCCAGACTTCCCAGCGCCTGTCTCCATCGGGATTTTTGCGCAGATAGCGCAACAGGTACATTTCTCCGTCGCCCACATCGTGGTCCGCGATGGCGGCATCGGCCAGAGCCAGATCGTCCTTGTGCTTTTCCTCGTTTGGCAGACAGGCACCCGACGCAACGGCGAAGGCAAGGGTAAAGGCAAGGAAAAGGGCAAGTACGGGGCCGCGCAAGGGTCGCACTCCCAACTTTACCATAATCCGCCGCGCTTCTTGTCCTGTCGTTCTGAGCGCAAAGAAGAATCTATCTTTGAGGTTTATTTTTTCAAGACACCCGGATGGATTCTTCGTCTTCGGCTCAGAATGACGATGCGCTGTGAGGCAATGCTTACAGGCTCTTCGACTGCACCTCGGCACGACAGGGCGCGTCGGATTATGGTTGACGCCCGGACCTGCCGCCCTTTCCCGCGCGCCCACGTCCGTCATTCCCCGCTTCCGGCGCCCGCGCCGATTTCATCGCCGCTTTCGTCGATGCGGTCGAAGCCGACCACCGACGCCCCCTCGTCCATGGACACCAGGCGCACGCCCTGAGTGACGCGTCCTATGCTCCGTATCTCTTCAAGCCCTATGCGGATGATCTTGTTGGTAGACGTCAGCAGGAGCAGGGCATCGGAGTCGGTCACGGGCATGGCACCGATCACAGGGCCGGTCTTGGCCGTGGAGCGGAAATTGATGACTCCCTTGCCTCCCCTGGACTGCAGGCGATATAAGGCCAGCCGGGTGCGTTTGCCGTAACCGTTGCGAGAGAGGGTCAAAATCGAGGTATCCTGGTCCGCTTCGTCCATGACGAGACAAGCCACCACAGAGTCGGAACCGCGCAGGGCAATGCCTTTGACCCCGGCCGCGCCCCGGCCCATGGGTCGGACCTCGGAGCAGGCAAAACGTATGGCCAGCCCGGCCGCCGTGGTCAGCACCACCTGCCGGTCTTCCTTCACCTCGCGCACCATGATCAGCTCGTCCCCGTCCCGCAGGCCGACGGCATTGATGCCGGCCTTGCGGCAACGGGCATACAGGGAAGCGTCGGAACGCTTGACCATGCCGCGCCGGGTCACAAAAAGGAAATGCCGGTCAGGGCTGAATTCGCGCACGGCCAGGGCCGTGGTCGCCCATTCGTCTTTTTCCAGGGGCAGCAGGTTGGCTATATGCGCGCCCTTAGCCGTGCGGCTGCCTTCGGGCACCTGATGAACCTTCAGTTGGTGCATGCGGCCGCGGTTGGTGAAGAGCAGCAGGAACTGGTGGTTGGACGTGGTGAGAAAGTCCTGCACCACATCGTCCTCGCCCATGTGCAGCCCGGCAATACCCTTGCCGCCCCTGCGCTGCTGATGGTAGTTGTCCAAGGTGGTGCGCTTGATGTAGCCGCGCCGCGACAGGGTGATGACCACATCTTCATCGGGGATGAGGTCTTCGATCTCAATGCCCACCGGGTCCTCGCGCACGATCACGCTTCTGCGCGCGCCGGGGTATGTGCTTTTCAGTTCCTGCAGTTCCCCGCGCACGACGGAGCGCAAGACCTCCTCGTCCGCCAGGATGGATTGCAGACAGGCTATGCGCTTGATCAGCTCGCGGTACTCTTCAAGCAGTTTTTCATGTTCAAGGCCGGTGAGGCGCTGCAGGCGCATGTCGAGTATGGCCCTGCTCTGTATCTCGGAGAGACTGAAGCGTTCCATAAGGCCGTTCCGGGCTTCTTCCGGGGTCCTGGAGGCGCGGATCAGGGCGACCACGGCGTCTATGTTGTCCAGAGCAATACGCAGGCCTTCCAAGATATGCGCGCGGGCCTCGGCCTGCCTGAGTTCAAAGCGCGTGCGCCGTATGATGACCTCGCGCCGGTGCTCCAGAAAGCAGGTCATGGCCGACTTGAGATTGAGCAGTTGCGGCCTGTTGCCCACAACGGCCAGCATGTTGTAGGCGAAAGAGCTTTCCAGGGGGGTAAACTTATACAGCGAGTTGACGAGTATGTCCGATACCGCGCCACGCTTCAGGTCCAGAACGATGCGTATGCCCCGGCGGTCGGACTCGTCCCTGAGGTCCGCTACCCCGTCGATGCGTTTTTCGTTGACCAGAGCGGCTATCTTCTTCACCAGGGAGGACTTGTTCAGGGCATAGGGAATCTCCTTGATGACGATGGACTCGCCGCCTTTGGCACGGCTTTCAATTTCCACCACCCCGCGCACCTTTACCGAACCGCGCCCGGTGCGGAAGGCGTCATCCAGACCCTTGCCCGCATAGACCACGCCCCCCGTCGGAAAATCCGGCCCCTGCACATGCTCCATGAGGTCGTCAACCGTGCAGTACGGTTCATCCAGAAGAAGCAGCAGGGCATCGCACAGCTCGCCCAAGTTGTGCGGAGGCACATTGGTGGCCATGCCCACCGCTATGCCCGAGGTGCCGTTGAGCAGGAAATTCGGCACCTTGGCCGGCAGCACGGACGGTTCCTGCAGGGTGTTGTCGTAATTGGGGCGAAACTCCACAGTGTCCTTGTCTATATCCGAGAGAAATTCTCCTGCCAGACGGGACATGCGCACTTCCGTATAACGCATGGCCGCGGGGGCATCGCCGTCAATGGAGCCGAAGTTGCCCTGCCCGTCCACAAGAGGCTCACGCATGGCGAAACTCTGGGCCATGCGCACAAGGGCATCGTACACGGCTACGTCCCCGTGCGGGTGATATTTGCCTATGACGTCGCCGACCACGCGGGCGCTTTTCTTGGGCGGGCGGTTGTATGTGTTGCCGAGGTCGTGCTGGGCGAAAAGAATACGCCTGTGCACGGGTTTCAGGCCGTCGCGGGCATCGGGAATGGCCCGTCCTATGATCACGGACAGGGAATATTCCAGATAGGACTTGCGCAGTTCCTTTTCTATGTCGATGCCGGGCCGGTTTTCGCTGGGCCCGGCAGGGTCGCTGTATTCGTCGTGGGTATTCGGCATGCGTGAGAGTATCCTTTATGTTCGCGGCGTCAAATGTCCAGATCCTGTACGGTCAGGGCGTTGCGTTCAATAAATTCACGCCGGGCTTCCACCCGGTCTCCCATCAATTCCTCAAAGGCGTCGCTCGCCTCCTCGGCGTCTTCCACGGTCACGCGCAGAAGCACGCGGTTTTCCGGGTTCATGGTCGTGACCCAGAGCTGTTCCGGGTTCATTTCTCCCAAGCCCTTGTAGCGCTGGATATTGATACCCTTGCGCGCCTCCTCGAAGAGCCTGCTTTCCAAATCGAAAAAACCCTCGGCGGGGATCGCCGCATCCTTGACTTCCAAGGTAAAGGAGCTGCCGCCGCATTGCCTGCGTATGTCTTCGCATGCTTTCCAGGCTTGGCGGTAGATTCTGGAACCGAAAAATTCCGGCCCAAGTCTGGTGCGCCGGCCGTTCATGTCTTCAAAAACCACCCTGTACAGTTGCTCAAGATCCGTTTCCTCGCGTTCCACGGTCAACTCGAAACCCTCTTCTTTCATGCGTGCGCAGAACAGACCGAGTTCGGCCGTATCATTGATGAACTGCGCCGGTTCGAGCAGGGTGCCGTAATTCAGAAAACACATGAACAGGGCTTCGGCAATGCCCGCGTTTTCCGCGTCGCGCAACCGGGAGCCTATGAAGGCTATGTCCCCGGCCAGACGCACAATGTCGCGGCCTTTGTAGCTGTGTCCGTTGGCGGCGTGTACTGTGGCCTCCTTGCTGATGCGCTGCAGGAGAAATTCGGTCAGCTCGGCGTCGTCCTTGATAAATTTCTCGAACTTGGCGTTGTGGGCGCGGTAAAGCGGCGGCCGGGCGATGAAGAGATGCCCGGCATCTATCAATTCCCGGTACTGGCGGAAGAAAAAGGTCAGGAGCAAGGTGCGGATGTGCGCGCCGTCCACGTCGGCGTCCGTCATGATGGCCACGGTGTGGTAGCGCAGGCGGGAGAGGTCTATGTCGCTTTCGCCGCCCACCAGTCCTATGCCCGCGCCCATGGCCGTGATCAGGGACTTAATCTCCTCGTTATTCAGCATCTTGTCGAAGCGCGTGCGCTCCACGTTCAGTATTTTTCCCCGCAAGGGCAGAATGGCCTGCCGGCGCGGGTCGCGACCTTGTTTGGCCGAACCTCCGGCGGAATCGCCTTCTACGATGAATAGTTCGGATTCCGAAGGGTCCTTGCTCTGGCAATCGGCCAGTTTGCCGGGCAGGGAGTTGTCGGAAAGGGCACCCTTGCGCCGGACAAGGTCCTTGGCCTTGCGGGCGGCGTCGCGCGCCCGGGCGGCGTCCACAGCCTTGTCGATGATCAGCTTGATGTCTTTGGGATTTTCTTCAAAAAAGGCGTTGAGTTTGTCATAGACTATGGTGCCGACTATGCCCGCAGCCTCGCTGTTGCCGAGTTTGGTCTTGGTCTGCCCTTCGAACTGTGGTTCGGGAAGCTTGACGGAGACTACGGCCGTCAGACCTTCGCGTACATCGTCGCCGGACAGGGTTATCTTGAGCTTTTTGCCCTGTTCGGAATTTTTCTGATAATTGTTGATCGCCCTGGTCAGGGCGGTTCTGAAACCCACAAGATGAGTTCCGCCTTCCTTGGTGCGGATGTTGTTGGCAAAGGTCAGGGTATTTTCTTTATACCCGGCGTTGTATTGCAAGGCGAACTCGGCGGTCATGCCCTGGGATTCGCCGTTACCGTAAATGACTTTGTGCACAGGGGCCTCGCCCTGGTTAAGGTCGCGCACGAACTGCTCGATGCCGCCGTCAAAACGGAACACTTCCTTTTCATCCGTGCGCTCGTCAATGAATTCTATTTCCAAGCCGTTGTTCAGATAGGCCAGCTCTTCCAGACGCTTGCGGAGAATTTCGTAAGAAAATTCCAGAGTTTCAAAGATCCGGTCATCGGGAGTGAAGCGCACCGTGGTGCCGTGCGTCTGTGCTTCGCCGAGTTCGCGCAAGGGTTCCAAGGGAACGCCGCGCGAATATTTCTGCGCATAAATGCGCCCTGCCCTGCGTATGGTCACCTCAAGGGATTCCGAAAGGGCGTTGACGCAGGAAACGCCGACTCCGTGCAGACCGCCGGAAACCTTGTAGGACTGATTGTCGAACTTGCCGCCCGCATGCAGTCTGGTCATCACCACTTCGACGGCGGGAATGCCTTCTTTGGGGTGTATGTCCACGGGTATGCCCCGCCCGTTGTCCGATACCGAACAGGAACCGTCGACATGCAAGCGCACGCTGATACGCGAACAGAACCCGGCCATGGCCTCGTCTATGGAATTGTCCACGACTTCGTACACAAGATGATGCAGACCGCGGCCGTCCGTGCTGCCTATATACATGGCCGGGCGTTTGCGCACGGCGGCCAGTCCTTCCAGCACGGTTATGCTGGAGGCATTGTAGGCTTCCCGGCCCGTATCGTCGTTCATGTCTTCGGCCATCAGATCTGTTCCTCGCTGTAAGTTGCATCGTCAAGTATTTTCATGGGCATGAGTATTACCAGATAGTCCTTGTCGTCGACGCCGGTAATCCCGCAGGGGCCTTCGGCACCGGTCATAGACAGGGTAAGCTCTGGAGAGGAATAATGTTCCAAGATGGTCAGCATATTGCTGGTCGGAAAAGCTATCTTGTTGACGTTCCCGCTGTATTCCGCATCCAGGCTTTCCGAAGCCGATCCGAAATCCTGTCCTTGTGCGGTCATTACGGCCTCTTTGTCGGAAAGATCGAAATAGGCGCAACGGTTGTTTTCGGTATTGAATATCGCGATACGCTGCAATGCGTCCTGCGTTTCCTCACGGGAAAGCTTCAGCCGGGATATGCCGCTCTCCGAGAGCCGGGATATAAAAACCGTGTAATCCGGGTACTGATAGGAGGACATGGGCATGCTGAAGGATTCCCTGCCGCCTTCGGTGCGTAAAAATAGTCGTTTATCGCTTATGTTCAGGTTTATTTCCTCGACGCCGAGCCACTTTTTCAGCTCATTGAGGTATTTTTTCTGGATAAGTATGCCCTCTTCGGGCAGCAAGGCGCGCAACTCGTCGTTGGTGAAGGAAAACATGGCAAACTGGTGCCCGTTCATACCCGAGGCTTCTATTCGACCTTCGGGCGCGGGCTTCATAAAAAAGCAGGCCAGGGCATCCGTGCCTTCGTCCCCTATGCAGTAAGCAATACGATCAATGATTTCCTGCAAAATATCCCCGGACCAGATGACTGCGCCTTCTTCCGGAAAGTCAGCGAATTTCTGGAACCAAGTAGCGTCATTCACGGCGAGTTTGTATTTGCGGCGGCCCTGCTCTATGTGCATGACCGGGGCATCGTCATCGACGCGTAGGGAAAGCATGCCGGAGGGCAGGCGCTTCAACAGTTCCACAAAATGCCTGCCCGGCACACCGACCAGTCCTTCCTTGACGACCTCGGCCGGAGAGGAACCGCGGAATTCTATATTGGAATCCGTGGACAAAATTTCCAGGCGGGAGGACTCTGCTTTGAGCCAGATGGAACGCAAATAGGCAGCCCCTGTTCGCAGCGGGATTATGTTGGCCGCTTTTTGAAGACCTTCGATGATTTCTTCTTTATACACTCTAACAAACATATATTCTCCTTTTTTTTAAATAGGGACTGTAGCTATGTTCGTAATTCGCTCAACATCCCTTTTTTTTATGAAGTAATTATTTACATGCCGGGGCATTTTTTTTGTGCGAATTTTGTGCTGCGTACATTGATCGGGTTTCAGCGCCGGTTAAGGCACATTTTTTTTAATTCCCCGACAAGTTTGTTCGTATCCTTGTCACTTTCGCAGAGCTTCCTTATTTTTTTGATTGAGTAGAGGATGGAGGTATGGTCCCTTTTCCCGAAAAAGCTCCCTATGCCCACCAGTGACAGGTTGAGGAGATCCCGGCAGAGGAAGATGGCCGTGTTTCTGGCCAGGGAGCTTTTCCTGTCACGCATTTTGCTGATAATTTCTTCGGCGCTTATGGAAAAATGTTCCGCGACAACGGCGATAATCAGGTCCGGGGTCAGCCGGGAGCGTTCCGTTTCTTTCAGGCTCAAAGCGGTGTAGGCGTCGCGGGCGGACGACTGCAAACCATTTTTTTTCGTCATGGACCTGTAGGCTGTGAGTCTTGCCATATAGCCGTCAATGCTTCGTATGTCCGTGTTTCTGCCCGCCAGGGAAAGAATCTGTTCCTTATTCAGGTCGAGTTTCAGTTCCGCTGTGTGTTTTTCGGCATAGATGAGGCGTACGTCGAGGTCCGGGCGCTTGAGTTCCACGACGAGGCCGGCGGCGATGCGCGAAAGCAGTTTTTGGCCCAGTTCCGGGCAGGTGGAGGGGTGGCGGTCGAAAGACAGAGCCAGCAGTCTTCCTGAGGAAAGGCACAGGTCCATCAGGGCGACGAGGGCGTTCTGCATATCGATGCAGGCGGCCGCGCGTTGTGCATCGTCGAGAAACATACAGGCTTTGTCCGTGTCCGGACAGTATCCCGGCGCGGTTTCCAGCAAGGCGGGGAAGGTCATGATGTTGCCGTAAAAAACGGAGAGTCCGCTTTTTTTCAGGACATGGGCCATGGCGCCGAGCAGGTGGGATTTTCCGGAGCCGCTGAGTCCGTATACGATAAAGGGGTTGTACGGAGGAGTTCCGCCTGCGGAGAGGATATCTGCCGCGTCTCGGGCGGCGGCGACGGGCAGATCGTTTTTGCCGTTGAACAGAAAATTTTCAAAGGTATAATGTTTGAGCAGGGAGGTCGTCTTATGTGCCGTATTGTCGGAACTTTTTCCCGATTGTTTTCCGTTGTCGCAGGATATACGGTCTTTGTCGGATGTCTCGTTTGCCGGGATGTATGCCGGATTTGCCTGCCAGTTTTGTTCGTCGGAGTTGCCGGGTACGTCGGAACTTTGGAGGATGCACGGCGCAACGAGATGCATCCCGCTGCTTTCGTCGGAACTGTGGTGTTCTTCGTAGAATACGCCGGAAACGCCAAGGGAGAGGAGGGCGCGTTCAAATGCGCCTTGTATGTGGTTGATAAAGTGCCGGCGAAAGAAAATATGGGGGAAGGCGACATGCAAGACCCCTTTCTCCCGGCCGGGACGGATGTCCAGAGGGTCGAACCAGCGTTCCAGTTCGGAAAAGGAAAAAAAATTTTCGAGCTGCTTGCGGAGGGCTTGTTTATACACGTTGCGAACAGGTTTATGCCCCGGGAATATGTCAGGCCGCGTAAAGCAATTTGATTTTGAGGCGCTTCATTCGGCGCTTGACGACGAAACGCGGTTTCGTCTTGGCCTTCGGGGCGGAGGCGACGCTTCGCACTTACGCCCCCGGAGCTTTCCAACGTTGAAATGCTCTGAAAATCAACTTGCGCGACACTGGGTCGTATAGCACAAAAATAAGGGCTGTTCAAGGCGCCTGAAAGTTCATAATCAACTTGGCATAGGGGAGACGTCGATTTATTTCTTTGAGAGGTTCAGCCTCCTCAAGGATACTTCGCAAATATAGCTGACCTACGGGGCGAATTTGGTCAGCACCTCTCCTTCCCCCATACCCCATAACAAAAGTTTTAGAGCATTTCAAAGTTGAAAATGCTCAGGCGGCGTATGCGCCAAGCGCCACCGCCCGCTTCGCAGGCGTATGCGAAACTTGCTTTCACCGTTAAGCGCCGGTGGAGGCGTTTCAAAA
>JAISRC010000139.1 GCA_031273845.1 Desulfovibrio sp. | reverse complement strand
GCATGGATTGCCGCGCGGCTTCGCCGCTCGCAATGACAACCCTCTATACAATGACAACTCACCGACATTCATGACAACTTTCTGTCATTCCGAGGGCCGCTTGCGGCCCGTGGGAATCCATGCCTTTTGCCTTCAAAATTTTCCCCGCGTTTTTCTGCTCCTGCACGGCCATAGAACATTTTCAACTTTGAAATGCTCTGAGCGTAAAATATGGTAAGGCTCCCTTCCGGGAGCCGTACCATAACATCGGCCGGGGTCACGATCCCCGGAAAAAATACCGCCCGACGGGGCCGCGTTCGGCCGCGCGGGAGCCGGACGGCTCAGCGGCCTTGTCCCGTCTACAGTTCCTCGACGGTGATGGCGCCCGATTCGCAGACTTCAACGCAAGATTCGCAGCCGAGACACTCGTCCGCATTCACGGGAACAGCCTTGCCGTCCTGAAGTTCATAAACCTCTACAGGGCAGACATCCACACATTCGTTGTCACCGACGCACTTGTCGGCATCCACGGTTACGTTCCAGGCCATATTCTCCTCCGATGTTCCGGGCGTTTGCGCCCCTGTGTGTTCATATTTTCCCTGGGCGGAAGCCGCCCTTCCCTGCTGATAGCCGCCGCTTCCCTGCCTGTCAAGTGAATTCGGCACGCGTTTTTTATGTTGCGCGGCGATCCGGAGAGCGCCGGAACGGGCGCAGTTGAATTTGCATTTTGCCGCCGACAAACGTATATTTCCGTTTCGCCGCCGCCCGCCTCGCAGGCGTAGGCAAAACTTGCTTTCGCCGTTAAACGGCGGAGAAGGCTCTCAAAATCAAATTGCTTCAGGGCAGATCAACATTGAAAATGTATATCTGCTCTGCAAGGATTTGCTTGCTAATCCTTGCCGCGAGATTGGAGCAGGCGGGCTTTGCCCGCCGTAAGCGACAATCTCAAACGTAAAATGTTTTTTAAGGAACGCGGATGAAAATAATCGCCCCCTCGGCGCAGATACTCGCCATGGACGACGGCCGGGAAATCCTCGGGCGGCTGGAAATTGCGGGACGCACCTGCTACAGGTCCGAAGAAAAAATCATGCCGGATTCGGCGCTTCCGTTCATAGAGAGGATTTTACGCTCCGGGCACCAGAGCGTCATCGAACACGCCTCCGCCACCGTGCGCTTTATCTGCGACCGGGGCGTTTCCCACGAACTGGTGCGCCACCGCCTTGCCTCCTTCAGCCAGGAGAGCACGCGCTACGCCGATTATTCGGGTAAAAGATTCGGCAAGGAAATCACGGTAATCCGGCCCTGCTTCTGGCCGGAGGATTCACCGGCCTACGCGCTCTGGCTTGAAGCCGTGCAACGGGCTGAAGAGAGATATTTCGCGCTGCTCGCGGAAGGGGCCTCGGCGCAGCAAGCCAGGAGTGTTCTGCCGAACAGTCTGAAAACGGAAATAGTCGTCACCTGCAACATGCGCGAATGGCGGCATATTTTTGAACTGCGTTGCGCTCCGGCCTCCCATCCCCAGATGCGCGAGGTCATGCTGCCGCTCCTCAGGGACATGCACCTGCGCGTCCCTGCCCTGTTTGCGGATATTCATGCCGTTTTCGAGCGGGATATAAAGGAGTGCCCTCCGTCGTGCGGCGCAGCAACAAGCCCATAAACCTTTCACTGTTCGACTTGCTGAAAGCCGGTCCGGGGCCGTCCAGTTCCCATACCATCGGCCCCATGGCGGCCGGGGCGGATTTCGCGGTCAGGGCCGCCGCCCTGGCTCCGGAAATACAATCCAGGGCCGAAGGTCTACGCGTACGCCTCCTGGGATCGCTTTCCGCCACAGGCAAAGGGCATCGCACCGACCTGGCCGTCACGGGTGGACTTATGGGCCGCACCCCGGACTCCTGTCCGCCCTCGCTCTTGAACGAACTGGCGGAGGCCCGGCCCGGAAGCTGCTCCGTCTCTCTGGGCGGGCGCAATATAGCCGTCGGTCCGCAGATCGTCGAATACGGGCCGGTACGCCACAAACACCCCTTCAACAACACGTTGGTCATCGAACTGCTCGACGCCCCCTATCCCCCGCCGGACGCGCAGGGGCGTCCCCTGCCCGAAGGCCGAGCGGGCGAGGTGCTGTTTTCCGTGGAATACTATTCCACAGGCGGCGGGTTCATACAATGGAAAGGCATGAAACGGGACAAAAAACACGCGCCGCCGCATCCCTATGCCGACATGAAGCAGTTCAGGGCGCGTTGCGGGGAAAGCAGCCTTGATCTTGACGAACTACTTCTGGAAAACGAATCGGCCCTTACCGGGAAAAGCCCGGCGGCGATCCGCGCGGAACTGGACCGGATTCTGGAAATCATGCGGGATACCGTTGTGCGCGGTTGCGCCGCCTCGGGGGTACTGCCCGGAAGCATCGGCCTGCAACGCAAGGCGGCGGTGCTGCATGAGCGCGCCCTGTCCCTGGACCCTTTCGACCGCGCCCTGTGCCGGCTCAACGCTTACGCCTATGCCGCGGCTGAAGAAAACGCGGCCGGGGGTCTCATAGTCACCGCGCCCACCTGCGGCGCGTCCGGGGTGGTTCCGGCCATGCTCATGTTTATGGAAAAACACCTCGGCCTGGATGTGAAAGCCCGGCGCAAAGGTTTGCTGGCGGCCGCCCTGATCGGATTCCTAGCCAAGAATAACGCCGGAATAGCCGGCGCGGAAGTCGGATGCCAGGGTGAAATCGGGGTAGCCTCGGCCATGGCCGCGGCCATGCTTGCCTATACGCGGGGATTTTCCGTACAGGTCGTGGAAAACGCGGCGGAAATAGCCATGGAACACCATCTGGGCCTGACCTGCGATCCGGTTGGCGGCTATGTGCAGATACCCTGCATCGAGCGCAACGCCGTGGGCGCCGTCAAGGCATATAACGCGGCGCTCATTGCCTGCAACGAAAATCCCATGTCGCACAAAGTCAGTTTTGACGAGGCCCTGCGGGCCATGGCCGAAATCGGACGGGACATGAATTCGAAATACAAGGAAACTTCCGCCGGCGGGCTTGCCGTATGCCTGGTGGAATGCTGAACAACGGCAAAGGATGCTGGAGATGTGCATGAAACGGGCTTTGATCACCGGCGTGACCGGGCAAGACGGCGCTTATCTGGCCGAATTTCTCCTGAACAAAGGTTATGAAGTACACGGCGTCAAGCGCCGCTCCTCGCTTTTCAACACGGACCGCATTGATCATCTGTACCAGGACCCGCACGAGCAGGACCGCCGTTTCATTCTGCACTACGGCGACATGACGGACTCGGCCAACCTGATACGCATCACGGCGGAGTCGCAGCCGGACGAAATCTACAATCTGGCCGCGCAGAGCCATGTCAAGGTTTCCTTTGATTCCCCGGAGTATACGGCCAATGTGGATGCCCTCGGCCCCCTGCGTCTGCTCGAAGCCGTGCGCATCTTGAAAATTGAGGACAAGGTGCGTTTTTACCAAGCCTCCACCTCTGAGTTGTACGGGCTGGTGCGCGAGGTTCCGCAAAGCGAACGCACGCCCTTTTACCCGCGTTCTCCCTACGCCTGCGCCAAACTTTACGCCTACTGGATAACGGTAAATTATCGTGAAGCGTACGGCATGTATACATGCAACGGCATACTTTTCAACCACGAGTCGCCTCAGCGGGGTGAAACCTTTGTCACGCGCAAGATAACCAGGGGTCTGGCGCGCATGTTTCTCGGCCTTGACAAAGTGCTGATGCTCGGTAACCTTGATGCCCTGCGCGACTGGGGCCATGCTCGCGACTATGTGGAAATGCAGTGGCTCATGCTGCAGCAGGACAAGCCCGAGGATTTCGTCATAGCCACCGGCCGGCAGATGTCGGTACGCGAATTTGTGCGTCTGGCGGCGGCGGAACTGGGCATGGGGATTGTTTTTGAGGGGAAGGGGCTCGACGAAATCGGCAGGATAGATTCCTTGGACAGGGAGAAGTGCGCGGCCGCTGCGGGCATGGACCGGCACAGCACCCTGCAGGTCGGGGATGTCATCGTGCGCGTGGACCCGCGTTATTTCCGCCCGACGGAAGTCGAAAACCTGCTGGGCGACCCTTCGCTTGCGGCGCGCAAGCTGGGCTGGAAACCCGCGACAGGGGTGGAGGAGCTTGTCGCCGACATGGTGAGCGAGGATCTGCGTCTGGCTCGGCGTGATGCCGTGTGCCGGGTGGCGGGCTTCCGTTCTTTTGCCCATCATGAGTAGAGTGGATCAACTTTGAAAAGCGGATTGACGTCCATAAAACGTACTATCTTCAATGTCAAAGCGCGTTTCAGGCCGAGAGCCACGTTGTATTTGATGCGTCCGGTGATTGCGGTATAGCCAAGAATCTGGGAAGCAAGATTGGTCAGTCTGTGCGAGGTATTGAGCTTGCCCTTTCCCTCTATGGGTCTGATGGCATCAAGTATGTGCGACGGCTCAATATCCTCAACAGATACAGGCCCGAAGGCCGGAAAAAAGACTTGTTCCAGATAACGTATCAATTTAAGGGCTGTGACTCCCCAGTTTATTTTACCGATTGAGCTATTGGTAATAGGATGAGTAGGGAAATTTTTTCCAAGTAATGCATTGGCATAAATTATGCTGCTACCTCCTTAGTGGGAAAACTTTTCCCGATGCGGGTGAAGGAGGAGCTTAATGAATATCAGCAGCATCTATTCATATGGCAATATTTTTCAAAGCGAAGAAGTTGGTAACAAACGCAATCGCGAAAGCACCTCTTTGGAGGATGCGGGTAGTAACAGAAATACTGAACCTGACACTGTTTCATTCTCAGTGAAGCTATGGCTAAATACTTAGAGCATTTCAAAGTTGAGCATACTCTATGATCGCACTGGAGCGGAAAAACCCGGGAAAAATTTCCTTTGAAGGCAAAGGCATGGATTCCCACGGGCCGCAAGCGGCCCTCGGAATGACAGAAAGTTGTCATGAATGCCGATGGGTTGTCATTGCAAGAGGGTTGCCGTTGCGAGCGGCGAAGCCGCGCGGCAATCCATGCCTTTTAGAGCACTCTCAATTTTGAAATGCTCTA
>JAISRC010000141.1 GCA_031273845.1 Desulfovibrio sp. | reverse complement strand
CTGTTTCATATGCCATAGCTACACCATAAATATAATTATTTCAAGTGTTTTTCTGAATATTGAGAAATATTATTGAGAAATCTTATGCAAAACAGTTGGAGTTTTTAGAGGTGCCCTTATAGTATCCACGCTATAATTATAGCGTGTTTCTGCCTCTTGCCAAGGGCAAATTATCTTGGATCACTCTTGTTTTACAGACTTTCTTACTCTTCCACGTTATAATTTCACCGAAGCTTAGGTTCCCGACATCGGCGTTGCCCAAAATGTATGCCGCCGCTTCAACATTGAACCTCGCTGGCTTCTCTTCGGCGAAGGGCCTATGTTCAGTTCCGGTACCATGCCTTGGGAGCCGCAGGGGGAGCTTCCGACCTCGACTCTTGCCGAGCAGGCTGTTGCTGAGGATAGTTTGTCGAGCGGAAGAGATCAGGTAATTATCGAATTGCAGAAAGAACTTATTGAATTACGAAAAGAGCTGGCCGAGGCCGGGCAGCGGGCGGCAGAGGCGGAAAAAGCCAAAAATGAAGCGGTTCTTGAGGCCAAGGAAGCCTATAAAAAGGCTTTTGAAGCCGTAACGGGAGCCGTCGAGCAAAGATGAAGTTTGAGCAGCGGTTGCGGATGTGACCGTGCAGGACAGTTTAGAGCATTTCAAAGTTGAACATACTCTATGACCGCACTGGAGCGGAAAAACACGGGAAAAGTTCCTTTTGAAGGCAAAAGGCATGGATTCCCATGGGCTGCAAGCGGCCCTCGGAATGGCAGAACGTTGTCATGAATGCCGGTGAGTTGTCATTGCACAGGGGATTGTCATTGCGAGCGGCGAAGCCGCGCGGCAATCCATGCTTTTTAGCGCATTCTCAATTTTGAAAGGCTCTAACTTTGAAACTATCTCATATAAACTGCCCTGCAACGGAACCGGCGCGGTATTGCCTCGACGGCGCTTTCGCTGTATTTTGCCGCATCCGGCACATAAAACAACGGAGCAACCAATGCACCACCTTTTTGTAATTCTCCAGGCCCTTGTCGTCCTCTGCCTGAGCGCCCGCGCGGCCGATGCCGCCGAGGAACGCAACATCGTGGAACTGCGCACGAACAAAGGCGTGATCGTTATAGATCTGAATTTCGACAAGGCGCCGGTCACAGCGGCCAACTTCCGCAGCTATGTCGAAGAAGGCTTTTATGACGGAACCGTCTTTCACCGGGTCATACCCGGCTTTATGATTCAGGGCGGAGGCCTGACGACGAAAATGATCGAAAAAAAGACCCGCGCCCCCATCAAAAATGAGGCCGGGAACAAGTTGCCCAACGACAAATATACCGTGGCCATGGCCAGAACTTCGGACCCGCATTCGGCAACGGCGCAGTTTTTTATCAATACCAAGGGCAACGGCTTTCTCAATCATAAGTCGCCGTCGGGAAACAACTGGGGCTATTGTGTGTTCGGCAAGGTCATCGGGGGCAAGAGCGTGGTGGACGCCATCGAAAAAACGCCGACAGGCAACCGCGGGCCCTACGAAAATGTGCCGACGGACCCGGTAATCATTGAGAAAGCGATACTGCGCGAATAGAGCGTTTTACGGATCGAAACATCTGCGCGGGCACGGCCCGGAACGGATCAGCCCGACCGGCCGGCCCGGCAGGCCGAGATGCGCGTGAGTTCCGCCAGTCGTTCGTCCGCCAGAGCATAGATGCCGCCGTCATAGGAGCCGTCCTTGCGCGCCTTGCCGCAAGGCATGCCGGTCAGGATCTCCATGGCCTCGTTGATGTGGCTTACGGCGTAGATGTGGAATCCGCCCGTTCCGACAGCTTCGAAGACCTCGCCCTGCAACAGGACGTGGCTGAGGTTGTCGCGGGGCACGATGACCCCCTGGTCGCCCGTCAGCCCGTGGCGTTTGCAGACCTGAAAAAAACCTTCGATCTTGCGGGTGACGCCGCCCACGGCCATGATGCGTCCGTCCTGGCCCAAGGCCCCGGTAAAGGCCAGGGAAAGGCGCAGGGGAACGCCGGAGAGCGCGGAAAGCAGCGCGGCCAGTTCCGCCCCCGAGGCGGAATCGCCTTCAATGCCGCTGTAGTTCTGCTCAAAACCCAGGCTGCCCGTGAGCATCAACGGCTTGTTGCGGGCAAAGGCGCCTACCAGGTAGCTCTTCAGGATCATCATGGCCTTGGTGTGGATGGGGCCGCCGAGTTCGGCATCGCGCTCCAGGTCTATGATCCCGCCGGACCCCGCGCCCACGGTGCAGGAAATCTCGTGCGGCAGGCCGAATTCAAAGTCTCCGTAAAAGCAGACGGAAAGCCCGTTGACTTTGCCCACGGCCTCTCCGCTGGTTGAAACCTTGATGATGCCGCGGTCGTATTCCTCCATAAATTCTTCTTCCACCAGATCCGAGCGGAAAATTCTGGCTTCCAGGGCCTCGCGCAGAACGGCTTCACCGACTTTTGCCTTGCCTTCCATGGTAGCGCGGGCTGAAGCCTCGACCATGATCTCGCGCAAGAGGGGGAATTTGAGGGAAAGTTTCTGTTGGTCCTCAATGATGCGCGATCCGAAGTCCACAAGCCCGGCCATGGCCTCGCGGTCGAAAGGCAGCAGGGCATCCTCCTCTATGATCCTGCGCATGTGGGTCAGGTAGATGCGTATGCCCTCCTCGTTGCGCGGCATGTAATCCGTGAGATGCGCCTTGATTTTGAAGAGCTTGCTGAAGCGGTCGTCGGCCAGTAGCAGCATTTCATACATGTCTTCCTTGCCCACAAGGATGACCTTCAGGGAAAGGGGCACAGCTTCCGGGTTCAGACCCTTGGTTCTGCCCGAGCTTTCCTCGTCCGACTCCTCTATGCGGGCTGATCCGGCGCGTAGAGAGCGCAGAAGGGCCTCCCAGGCGGCGGGGTGCTGCATAAGTTCTTCCATGCGCAGAACGAGGTATCCGCCGTTGGCCCTGTGGATGCCGCCGGCTTTGATCAGCGTGAAGTCCGTGACCAGGGCGCCCATTTCCGATTCGCGCTCAATGCAGCCCATGAGGTTGAACAGGGTGGGGTGGTTTTCGAACACGACGGGCGCGCCCGAGCATTCCGCATTGTCCACGAACAGGTTGATGTCGTAGCCCGGGGCCAGGTCGTACTGGGTCTGCGGCTCAAACGGATACGGCGGCGGGGTCTGCGCGCCGGGCCGCGTGCCCTGTTGCGCGCCTTGTTGCGCGTCCCGTGTCTGCATATCCTGTGGGAGCAGATAGCCGATGTTTTCCAGGGTATGTTCGCGCAGGTCCTGAAAAAAGCGGCGCAATTTTTTGTCCGCGCCCTTGGGAGCGAATTTTTCCGTCATGGGGTCCAGGCGATGCTTCAGCACCTCGTCCACCAGGGCACGTTCCAGGGAGCGTTCCTGATCCATAAAGGATTCTTCGGCCCTGGCCAGTTTGCGTAAAAAGGCGCTGATAGGCTCCATGAGCGATTCGCTTTTGCGGCGCAGTTCGGCGCGCAACGGGGCCGCGAGACCTTCAAACTCCTGTTCGCTCAGGCGTTTGCCTTCGACAAGGGGATACAGGGTCATGCCGCCGCTGTCGTCCATGCCCACGTTGAAACCGCGCGCCCCGGCCAGACGGTTTATCTGTTTCAGGAGGCCTTCGCGCTTGTTCTGCAGGGTACCCATGAGCGCGGTCCGGCTGCCGGTGTGCGCGCTTCCTTCCATGCGCCGGGAAACATCCTTCCGGATACGGGCAAAGGCCTTGTGCAGGGCGCTTTTGAGTTTTCCGCCTTGTCCGGCGGGGAGTTGAATGAGAATGGGCATGTCCGGATCATGGAAATTATGGACATAGATCAGGTCCGGGGGTGCGGTCTCCTTTGCGGCGCGGGGGCCGAGCACGTCCCGCAGGAGCAGGCTGCGTCCGAGATCGGCTTCGCCCGAGAGGTAGATGTTGAAGCCGGACGCGGTGATGTTCAGTCCGAGTTCCAGAGCTTCCAGGGCGCGTTTTTGCGGGCTGTGCCGTTTGCCGTCGGGGGGTATGTCGCGGCTGCTTTTGTAGGGGATGAGTTCCGGGGAAAGCTTGACGCGCAGCTTTTCCGCCGGTTCCGGGGTCCGGGGGGAGACAGTGCCCGGCGCCGTCAGGTTTGCGGACCGTGTTTTGCGGACCCGTGCGGGCAGGGAAAGGGGCGGCGTCACAGCATACCTTCTTTCTGCTCGGCGTTGAAGATTTCGCGCAGGAGTTCGGCGCCTCCGGCGGACGCGACCTGCGCGGCCAGATCGGCGCCTAGCTCGCGGGCCTGTGCGCGGGGGCCGGAAATTTTTCCGCGGACAACGCGTCGGCCTTCCGGGTCGGCGATGAGTCCTTCAAGGCTGATGAGTGCATCGGGCGCGTCCCCGCCGTGCAGGACGGCCGCGGCGGCTATGGGCGCGCGGCAGCCGCCGTCAAGCCCGGCCAGAAAGGCTCGTTCTGCCGCGACGCAGGCGGCGGCATCGGCATCGTGCAGGGAGGAGAGTAATTCGCGTACGTCGTCCCGATCCGCGCGGCATTCCAGGCCCAGGGCGCCCTGGCCGGGGGCGGGCAAAAAACGCGGGGGCGCGAGTTTTTCCGTGAAAGGGGCTTCCAGACCCAGCCGGCGCAAGCCGGCGGCGGCCATGACTATGGCGTCGAAATCCCCGTCAAGGAGTTTTTTGAGGCGGGTATCCACGTTGCCGCGCAACAGGGCAACCTCCAGGTCGGGACGCAAGGCCTTGAGCTGTGCGCGCCGGCGCAGGCTGCCGGTGCCCACGCGCGCGCCGGACGGCAGATCATCCAGGTTCGGGAAGCGGGCGGAGAGCAGCATGTCGCACGGGTCTTCCCGGACGGGGACCGCTCCCAGCACCAGGCCGGGAGGCAGGTTCACGGGCAGGTCTTTCATGGAGTGTACGGCTATATCCGCGCGCCCGTCCAGCAGGGCTTCTTCGATTTCCTTGACGAAGATTCCTTTGCCGCCGATGCGGTGCAGGGGGACATCCGTAACCATGTCTCCCCTGGTTTTCAACACGAGAAGCCTGATCTCCGGACCGTGCGCCCGCGCTGAACGGGCGCGGATATATTCGGCCTGCCGCAAGGCAAGCTTGCTGCCGCGCGTGGCTGCGACAAGGTATTTCATCAAGATTCCTTCGGGCGGAGTCGGTCGGCGACCGGGGGAGGCGTCTCAAAATCGCATTGCTTCAATGACATCCCGCGCAGCTTGAGGCCGTGCAGCCGCCGCAACCGCCGCCGGACGAAGGTGCGGAAGCGCTGTAGCCGTCGTGCGCATCGCCCGGCAGATGCAGGCATGGTCTGGAAATCAGGCGTTCACTGTTTGTGCCTCCGCAACGGGGGCAGGCGGGCAGGCCGTCGCCGAAAACCAGTTCTTCAAATTCGGCGGCGCATTCGGGGCATTTGTATTCATAGATGGGCATTGCATATTCTCCGATGCGGCAATAATGTTTCTCTCTTTCAATCCACAACCGGCACCGGCCGCCGATTGCCCCTCGGCGAACAGGAACCGGCCGGCTTGTCCCCTCCCTGAAGGAAAGGGTTACCGGAAATGTGCTCCCGACCCTGCCGGGTGTCAACCGGCAATCTCCCTGAAGGGAGAGGTTCCATACCGTTTCCTCCGGCTGTCGTCGTAATCCACGCACATAACCTAATATAAATAAGTCGTTATGTTACATCAGGAATAGAAAATGGTATCTGACCATAAAGAAAATTTTGATGAACGAGGCGACCACCATAATCCGCTACGCTTCTTGTCTTGTCATTCTGAGCGTAGAGAAGAATCTATTTTGATATTTTTTTGGGAAGATGGATTCTTCAAAACTGCGCTCCGCGGAGCCTGCCCTGAGGGCTTCCGAAGGGTTCAGAATGATATGCGGCAATGGTTGCAGGTTCACGGCTGAACCCCGGAACGGTCAGGCATGGTGGATTCCGGACCGCCGGTCAGGGCAGCCTTGTGTTGCCTGTTTCAAGCCAGGGCGACAGCGCGCCCACATTGTCGAAGAGATAATAATCAGTCAGTTCGCAAAGTAAATGGGCGGCCGTGATATGAATTTCCTGGATCAGCGAGGTGCTTTCCTCGTCCACATTGATCAGGCTGTCGCAGAGGGCGGACATTTTCCCCCCTTTGTTGCCCGTAAGCCCCAAGCTGTGTATGCCGCCTTCACGGGCGGCTTTCAGCGCGCGCAGGATATCGGCGCTGTTCCCGGAGGTGGACAGGGCCATGAGCAGGTCGCCGGGCTTGCCCAGGGCACTCACTTGCTTGGAGAACACCTGGTCGAAGCTGAAATCGTTGCCTATGGCCGTCAGTATGGAACTGTCCGTGGTCAGGGCAAGGGCGGGCAGGGGGGGGCGGTCCATGAGGAAGCGGTTGACGAATTCGGCTGCTATGTGCTGCGCATCCGCAGCGCTGCCGCCGTTTCCGCAAATCATGAGCTTGTTGCCCCGTGCCAGAATCACGGCGATACGCAGGGCTGACGAGGCGATCAGTGCGGCGTTCGCGGCGAAAAAGCGGCGGCGCAGGTCGGCTCCCTTTTCGGCGTGTTCGAGAATTCTGGCCAAAGCCGGGTCGTGGTTTCCGCCGTGCTCGGAATGCCTTGCGGCCTGCATGAACTTTCCTCCGGTACAGCATTTTACGCTTGAGACAGTTGCTTACGGCGGGCAAATTCCGCCTGCAGGCGGCTCGCGGCAGAGGTTTGCAGGCAAACCCCTGCCGCGAGCGGATACACTTTTTCAAAGTTGATCTGCTCCAAGGATGATCGGCGGGAACCTGTGTATATCAGACGCAGGACAAAGGCAAATGCCGCGATGCCCCGGAACCCGGCACATCGCGACAATTTTCAGCAAAGCGGCAGGCGGGCGGGGGGCATCGTCGCCGCTGCTCCCAATTTTGCAGGATTCAATCATGACAGCATGTTCAGTTCAAGGCTCCCGTCTGAATTTGAGTGACAAAAGCAAAACTGTGTGGGCGCAGTTTTGCTTTTGTCGTCTGCGACGATCAGGTGGATGATGCCGATTTCACTGAAATATGCGTGTTTTTCAACGGCTAACCTCAATACTGTTCATTTAGTAAAAAGTTTGTTATACTCTCCTTCGTTGCCGGCGAGACAGGGCAAAAAGGAGAAGAAGTATGGCAAGAACACGAAAATCTTTTTCACCACAGATTGATATCGCGCATAG
>JAISRC010000117.1 GCA_031273845.1 Desulfovibrio sp. | reverse complement strand
ATTCAATATCGCTCAAGCTCGGACGTTTCATGTTTTTACCTCCAACTGATGCCTATCATTAACATAACCCGTCCCGTTTGGCGATCCCCTTTCGAGGATTAAATCAGCGTTTCCCTAAGGTGGAAGCCTCGATACCCTTTCCCGCCGGTCCTTAACCTGTTACAAAGGAAGAACAGAATTACCCCGACACGCGCGCCGGAACGGCACCATCGCCCGCAAGGCGGCCGGGAATCCCCTTCCGTCACGCCGGAGTTTTCCATGATAACTGTGCGTAACCTCGAAAAACACTACGGCGGCGAAGCCGTGCTGCGCGACCTTTCCTTCTCCGTCGAAGCCGGAGAAATATTCGGCATCGTGGGGCATTCCGGCGCGGGCAAATCCACGCTCCTGCGCTGCCTCAACGGCCTCGAAAGCTACCAGGGCGGCAGCGTCCGAATCATGGACAGGGAAGTAGCCGAACTCGACAATGAAGGGCTGAAAGCCCTGCGCCGCGGCATGGGCATGATCTTCCAGAATTTCAACCTTATGGGCCGCAAAAACGTCTTCGAAAACGTGGCCTTCCCCTTGCAGATATGGAACCGGACAAAGGCGGAGACAAAGGACAGGGTTTCGGAACTTCTCGAACTCACCGGCCTTGCGGACAAACGCTTTGAACGCATCCACAACCTTTCGGGCGGGCAGAAGCAACGCGTGGGCATAGCCCGCGCCCTGGCCCTCAACCCCGGAATTCTGCTCTGCGACGAGGCCACGTCCGCCCTGGATCCCGAAACTACGCTGACCATCCTGGACCTTCTTCAGGATATAAACTCCCGCTTCAACCTGACTATGGTCGTCGTCACCCACCAGATGGAGGTGGTCAAGCGCATCTGCGGCCGCTTGCTCTTCCTGGACAAAGGGCAGGGCCGAAGTCTGGGCAGGACGGAAGACCTTTTCCTCTCTTCCGAAAAAACCCTGAAGAAATTCATGGAGGAAGAATACACGCTGCTGCCCTCCGGCACCAATATCCGCATCATGTTCCCGCGCGAAATCGCCCGACAGGCGGTCATCTCCGCCATGGCCCGCGAACTCGACATTGATTTTTCCATTGTCGGCGGCAGGCTGGAGCGCTATCTCGACAAAGTTATGGGATTTCTGATAATCAACGTGCCGGACGGAAGTCTGGAAAACGTGCTGCGTTTCCTGCAGGAAAAAAATCTGCCCCGGGAGATTCTTGACGATGGTCGGGATGCTGTTGAGCGCCCTCGGTGAAACCCTGTTCATGGTGTTTGTTTCCACGCTTTTTTCCGCGTTGGGCGGCTGCGCCCTTGCCGTGCCGATGATCCTTGCCGGCCCGGCCGGCTTGCGACCGAACGCCAAAGTTTACGCGATTCTGGACATCTCCGTGAACCTGTTGCGTTCCTTTCCCTTCATGATTCTGATGATCGCCCTTATCCCCTTTACCCGTTTTGTGGCGGGCGTTGCCTACGGCAGCGCGGCCGCCGTCGTGCCGTTGACCATAGCCGCCATCCCCTTCACGGCGCGTCTGGTCGAAGGCAGCCTTCTGGAAGTGGACCCCGGCGTGGTGGAGGCGGCGCGGTCCTTCGGCGCGTCCGACGGGCGGATCATTTTCAGCGTCATGTTCAAGGAAGCGCTTCCTTCCGTTGTCCTGAACATCGCCGTGCTGGCCGTCACCCTGCTCGGCTATTCGGCCATGGCCGGCGCCGTCGGCGGCGGCGGTCTCGGCGCGCTGGCCTATAACGAAGGCTACATCCGCTTCAAGGCCGACGTCATGCTGAGCGCCGTCGGCGTGCTCATCGTCATCGTGCAGTGCATACAGAGCGCCGGGAACTACCTGTACGGAAAACTGCGCTGAAATTCGCATAACAAAAGGAACCCCCATGCAACGTCTTTTCCTTGCCCTGCTTTTCCTCGTCTTCCTGGCGGGCCGCGCCGGTGCGGCCGATGAAACGCGCCTGGTCGTCGGCGTCACCCCGTTCCCGCACAAAGACATCATGCTTGTCGTCAAAGACCTGCTGAGCAAAGAGGGAATCGCCTTGGAAATCAGGGAGTTTTCCGACTACGTGCAGCCCAACCTCGCCTTGGCGGACAAGGCTCTGGACGCGAATTTTTTCCAGCATATTCCCTATCTGGAAAATATGGTTAAGGAAAAAGGGCTGAAACTGGCATGGACGGCCAAAGTGCATATAGAGCCTCTCGGTCTGTACTCCAAAACAATCCGCAGCCTGGACGAACTCAAGGCCGGCGATACCGTTGCCGTGCCCAATGACCCCACCAACGAAGCCCGCGCCCTGCGCCTGCTGGAAAAGCACGGGCTGATCAAGGTCGGAGCGGGCGAACTCATCACTGTACGCGACATCACCGGCAACGTCAAAGGACTGCGCTTCGTCGAACTGGAGGCCGCCCAACTGCCCAGGTTGCTGCAGGATGTGCGGGCCGCCGTGATCAACACCAATTTCGCCGCCGAAGCGGGACTTATCCCCTCGCGGGACGCAATCATTATAGAAGACAAAGATTCACCCTACGCCAATGTGATCGCGGTGCGCGCCGAAGACGCCGACAAAGCGACGATCAGGGCACTTACCAAGGCCGCCAATTCCCCCGAAGTCAGGATATATATCGAACGGGAACTGATCCCAAAAGGTATCGTGCCGGCTTTCTGATTCGGATTTCAGACAATTATCTAATTTTACCGTGGGACAGAAAGGCAACGGCGAACGCGCACTCGGGTTTTGAGTACAGCTTGCACCGTCGGCCGAGCTGCGCGGCGTATGCTCACGGCGTGTCGAAAAGCTCCGCCAGCCGTTCGGGATCGTTGCTTTCGCCCAAGGCCAGGATCAATTTTATCCGGGCTTTCTGCCCGCTGATCTCTCCGCCGGGTATCACGCCCGCTTCGAGCTGTTGTTTCACGCCCCCGTCATAGGCGTATATGTCCAGCACCCGGCCTCCGAGGCAGCGGGTGGTCAGCACAACCGGGATGCCGGCGGCAACGGCCCGCTTCATGCCCGCGAAGGCTCCGGGCGGCACGTTGCCGCGCCCGAGGCCTTCCACCACTATGCCCTTGACCCCTTTATCCACCAGACAGCGAAAAAGAAAATCGTCCGAACCGGCCGCGAGTTTTATCAGGAACACATCCTCCTCAATGCGTTCCGGGTGAATTTTTTGCAGCCCGAGCGGAGCGCGGCGGAAGATAATCCGGTCTTCGTCCACATAGCCCAACGGCCCCCAGAACGGGGAAGCAAAGGTTTTGGGGTTGGCGGAGTGGGTTTTGACAACTTCGCGGGCGGCGTGGATCTCTTCATTCATGACCACGAGCGCTCCTTTTCCGGCCGCCTCCGGGCAAGCGGCCGTCCGCACGGCGCAAAGAATGTTTTTCGGGCCGTCCGCGCTGACTTCCCCGGCGCTGCGCATGGCTGCTGTCAGGCACAGCGCCTTGTCTGAGCGGACATAGAGGTCGAGAAAGCAGGCGCTTTCCTCCAAAGTGTCCGTCCCGTGGGTAACGACTGCCCCGAGCACATCGGCTTCGGCAAGGGCGGCTTCCGCCTGCCTGCCCAGTTCCAGCATCAGCGCGGGGGTCATGTGCGGACTGGGCATATTGGAGAACTCCCTCACCTCCACAGGGCATACGCCGGCCAGAGGAGGCACGGCTGCGATGAGTTCCGGGCCGTTGACGGCGGGAACGATTCCGCCTGTTTCCGGGTCGCGGCGCATGGCTATGGTGCCGCCGGTTGTAAACACAACAACTTTGCCTGCCATTATGTAAGCCTTCCTTTATCGAAATAAAATTTAAGGAATCCGGCCGAGCAAGGCATCCGCCGCCTCTGTTTTTCCACACCGATCAGGTGAGAGCAGTATATCGGAATCTACCAAGATCAAAAGATATTCGCTCTGACCGTGATGGATTATGGCACATTTCGCATAAAAAATCCCGCCCTCAATAATTTCTTAACAAATCGCCTGTATACCGGGAATCAGGACGGCCCGAAAAGCGTTTGCGTGCCGGCCGTTCCCGGCAGGCGCGCCTGCCGGCCGGAATCATACAACCGGATTCAACGGAGGATCTATGAAAAAGTTTCTTTCCACCATTTCAGCGGCAGTGTTCCTGTGTTTCATTTCTCTCAGCCCCGCAACGGCGGCGGATGCCGCCGCCGAAGGCAATATGCACGGCAGCGGCGGCATGATGCAGGAGGATAAAGGCATGAAATCCGGCGGGAGCACGGAGCAGAGCGGCATACAGTCCGACGGCGGTATGGGACGGAGCGGTATGCAGCCCGGCGGCGGCATGGGGCAGAAGAACGACATGAAGAAAAATGACGAGGGCATAAAACAGGGCGGCGGCTCAGGCTCAATGTAGCGTCGAAAAGTCGGGGAGCGACGCCGCGGCCTCCACTCCCCGCAACATCGCTCGCCGGAAACGCACGCGTTCCGGTATCATGTCCTAAGCTCCGGAGATTTATAGCGTGGTTGGTGCTTCCACCACGAAGCAAGACATGGCTTTCATTTCAAGACATTGATTTTACAGTAATAAATACTCTATCCTTCGGATCGTCCGG
>JAISRC010000116.1 GCA_031273845.1 Desulfovibrio sp. | reverse complement strand
TTTCTGTAACATACTGATATTTTTATATATAGCAAATCCGATCAATGAAAGCCGTATATAATAATTTCAGTATGTTATAAATATTTTAAGGCAAAGTCCGACAGGCTCCTAGAGCAGATCAACTTTGAAAAAGAAAGTAAAAGTAAAAGGTACCGGGATGCCGAGTTATGAAACTATTGCACCATGCCCCTCTCCGCACAATACTCCGCGATATTTTGAAAAAGCGCGGAGTTTGCGCGGAAAGCCGCGCTTTCGTCGTTGAATCGCTGGTCCAGACTTCCCTGCGCGGAGTGGATTCCCACGGAATCGCCCTTTTCCCTCATTATTGCCGGGCGGCGCAGAGCGGCCGGATAAATCCCGCGCCTCGCTTCTCCTATGAGCGGACCGGCGCGTCTACGGCGATTTTTGACGCGGATCACGCCTTCGGGCAGCATGCGGGAGCCGAGGCCATGCTTCTGGCCGTGGAGTCGGCCAAGGCAAGCGGGGTAGGGGCAGTGGCCGTCACCCGCTCCAGCCATTTCGGCGCGGCGGCCTTTTACGGATTTATGGCGGCGGACCAGGATTGCCTCGGCCTTTCTTTCACCAACGCCGGCAGTCAGGTCCTTGCCTTCAACTCCGTCAAACCGTTTTTCGGCACCAATCCTGTGTGTCTTGTAGCCCCCATGCTCAATGAAGGTCCTTTCTGCCTGGATATGGCCACCTCGGCCGTTTCGGTCAACAAACTGCGCAATCACAAGCGGAACGGCAAACCGCTTATGCCGGGGCAGGCATACGACGAGAAGGGCTGCCTGACTGAAAATCCGCAGGCGGCACGCTACGTCGCACCCCTCGGAGGATACAAGGGATTCGCTTTGTCCATGATGGTGGAGTTGCTCTGCGGTCTTCTGACCGGGGGACCCGTCGGGGCGGAAATCATTCAGACGCATGAACGCCTGGAGTGCAAACGCAATCTGAGCCAGTTCTTCACGGCTGTGGATATCGCCCGTTTTCAGCCGCCGCCGTTTTTTAAAGCCCGCCTGCAAAAACTTGCGGATTCCGTGCGCGCTCTGCCTCCTGCGAAAGAAACTGAACCGGTGCTTGTTCCCGGCGACCCTGAAAAGAAATGCTTCGAGCAGCGCATCGCGGAAGGTATCCCTGTGGATGACGGGCTGTATGCCGAATTGGCGGAGTTGGATCCCCGTTTCAAATCAGTCCTCGTCTAATACCATTTCCACTTCAAAACCGCATCCATGCGGTTTTGAAGTGTCGGCTGCGGCGCAAACGCAGTTGCGCCTTGCCTCTTAAAATGCTCCGCATTTCGGCGAAACATCCTGTTTCGCGTTCCAATTCCAAATCACATAAAGACACTTTTGATTTGGAATTGGAATAATGCGCTTTCCAGATAAAATTGCATTCTGCAATTTTATCTGCCGGCGGGGCGGGCGCATATCTGTCCGAGCAGTCAGGCAGCGTGGGCGAACCTGCACTTACCATAATCCGCCACGCTTCTTGTCTTGTCATTCTAAGCGTAGCGAAGAATCTATCTTCGGGGTTTGTTTTTTCAAGGCACCCAGATGGATTCTTCGCCTTCGGCTCAGAATGACAAGACGCTGTGCAGCAATGCTTACAGGATTATATTATATTCTTCTGAAACCAGATTTGCCGCGTCCGCTCCCGGCGGCTTGGCAAGGGCCTTGAAATATGCTCAAACAGAGAAAAATTACTATACGGGAGCGTCCCCTGCCATGCTTCAAAATATTTTGCCTGCCTGCCTCGCTCCGGCGCGCGGCCTGATCCGCGCGCTCCCGGCGGCCCTGGTTCTTGTCGCAGCCTACGCTTTCTTCGCGGCGGCCGCGCCGTCTCCCGCCCCGGAAAATGCTTCCCCCGCCGCCCAATCGTCTCCCCGGACCTCCCCCCCCCCCGCCCAAACGACTCCCCAGACGACCGCAGCCGATGCTGCCGATGCGGGCGCGGCCCTGCTCTGGAGCACGCGCGCCGGGGATATGGCGGCCCTGGTGGATGAAGCAGCCGCCCTGCAGCGTAGCGCCGAGGAACAGGCCAAAGACGTGCCGGACAAACTGCGCGAACAGCGGGCCGCGCTTACCCGTCTTAACGGGCTCTTTCAGGCGTCGCGCGGGCACCCGACCGACCAGTTGCTCATGGCCGTGCAGATGCGCGCCTTGCGCCGGGACGTCACCGCCCTGACCGCCCCCTTGGAACGCATCGCCTCTGTCGTCAGCCGGCGCAGGGACGAACTGAACGCCCTGCGCAAGGATCTGGACAGCTTTTCCGGGCAACGCGCCGCCATGTCTCCGGCCGAGACGGACCAACTGCAACGCTATTCAACCGCCCTGAACGAGGCCCGCAGAGCGTTGAACTCCGCCTATACCCTGATCAACAGGATTCTGGCCCCGGCCCGAAGCGTACGGGACCAGGTGGATCAGGCGTCGGACGACATCGAGGCGGGCATGGCCGACATCTGGCACGACTATTACCTGAACCCTGCGCATGAGGACGGCTCCTTTTCTCCGGCCGACATCTATGCCCTGCTGGGCAGACGTCTGGCCCGAGCCGGCCCGTGGAGCGCCGCGGAATGGCTGAATGTCGCCGGACCCTTCGCCGCCGTCGTCCTTGCCGCTTTTCTGGCGGCCTTTCTCGGCCTGCGGGCGGCCTCTGCCCTGTCCGCGGAACACTTTACCCTGTGCCGGGGACTGATACTGCATGCCTGGCCCTGCATAGCCCTGGGTCTGGCCCTGGCCGTCACGGCAGGCAACCCGAGCGGCACCTTTTACCCGGCTATGGCCCTGCTCGGCGCCTTGGCGCTGATCGCCGGTACGGTTTCCACGGGCACCCGCCTGCGACGCGCCCTGGAGCCGGGGGCGGCATCTGCCGCGCCGCTCCGGCTCCTGTACCCTCCCGCCGCCGTGGGAGCGCTGCTGCTTTTTCTTGATCTGCCCCCCCGCCTGTTCGGGCCTGTCTGGGATATCTGCGCCGCCCTTTTCCTCCTGCAGCTCGTGCTTCTCAGGCGTAAGCGCAAAGAAAAGCCGCCCGTGCAGGAACGGCTGCTGCTCGGAGGCGCCTTTGCCTGCGGCGCGGCAGGCATTGCCTTTTCTCTGGGCGGCTATGTGCGCCCGGCCGTGTTGGTCTTTATATGCTTCTTCGCCTTGGCCAACGTCATAACCTTGGGGTCTTCCCTGTCCCGCCTGCTGGACGGGCTTGCGGGCCGCATCTTCGACAAGGAACAGGCGCCTCTGACCTGCGCTGCGACCGAGGCCCTTGCCGTGCCTCTGGCCTGGACGGCAGCCTTGTTCTGCACCCTGCCCTGGCTCCCGGCCGTGCCGGGCGCGAGCTACATAAGCCTGCACTTTCTGTTCGCCGACTATACCGTGGGCGGAGTGTCGCTGGCTCTGTCCAGAATACTGATCATCGCCCTGCTCTACTTTCTCTTCCGCTCCTTCATCCGCTTGGGTAAAGCTACCCTGGACCATCTGCCGGACCGCGCACCCGACATAGAGCGCGGGGTCATCCCCCCCCTGCGCAACATGCTGGGCTACGGCCTGTGGGCGCTGTTCGTCGTCCTCGCCCTGAGCATTCTGGGGGTGGACTTCACCAGTCTGGCCGTTGTGGCCGGCGGTTTTTCCGTGGGTGTGGGTTTCGGAATGCAGAATATTTTTAACAACCTGATCAGCGGCCTTATGCTGATTTTCGGCCGGACCATACTGGTCGGCGACTATGTGGAAGCGGGAGGAACGGCGGGCACGGTGCGGGCCGTCGGCATCCGTTCCACGGTCCTTGAAACCCCGGAACGCGCGCTGGTCTATGTGCCCAATTCAGCCATAGTATCCGGGCAGTTCACCAACTGGACCCGGCACAACCGCATGGTGCGCCGCAGCGTCACCGTGGGCGTGGCCTACGGGTCCGACAGCGCCACCGTTGCTGCGCTGCTGCTCAAGGAGGCGGACAAGCACCCGCATGTACTCACTTTTCCGGAACCGGCCGTCCTGTTCAGCGATTTCGGAGACAGCGCCCTGGAATTCACGCTCAATGTCTTTATAGACGATCTGAGTAATGCCTACGCGACCCTCTCTGAACTGCGCTTCGGCATAGAACGGTCCTTTGCCGCGCACGGCATAGATATACCCTTCCCACAGCTCAGTGTGCATCTGCCCGATGCCGCTTCGCCGCGGTAGGAACAGATTCGGCAGCAGAGTATGTTCAATGTTGAAATGCTCTATTACAGTTGTAGCCCACACCTGATTAAGCCAAACGCCTTGAAGCTGGAGTATAGCGCTATGGTGGAACATTTCAAAGTTGAAAATGCTCAGGAGACGTAAGCGCGAAGCGCCGCCGCCCGCCCCGCAGGCGTAGGCGAAACTTGCTTTCGCCGTTAAACCATTGGGAAATCCTCCAGCTCAGTTGGGGGACCGAAAAGTTTTGACAGTTACGGGAATAGGAGGAAGCCTCCCATTGTGAGTTGCTCAGTGCGAGCATAGAGCGGTATTCAAAGATTATCCGAACTGGTCGCAGAACAGATCCATCCCGATGTCGAAAAGCATGCACAGCAGTTCGCCGCGCGAATTATTGCAAAGCGGGCATCTCAAGTACATGAAATTCAAAACAAACCCGGACAGCATGTCTCTGTCGCTCCAGACACTCTTGAAATGGCGGAGATAACGTACGATATTTTTCGCACATTGAAAAAGTGGAAGTAGCCCGGTAGGGCGGCTTCATAATAAAGGCAAGGGCGCTTCACGAGAATGTGAAGCGCCCTTGTAAGGAATAATGTCGGCCCCGACCTACGTTCCCACACATGAGTATGCAGTATCATCGGCGATGAAGGGCTTAACTTCCGGGTTCGGAA
>JAISRC010000051.1 GCA_031273845.1 Desulfovibrio sp. | reverse complement strand
TAAAATATTTATAACATACTGAAATTATTATATACGGCTTTCATTGATCGGATTTGCTATATATAAAAATATCAGTATGTTACAGAAAATACATGCTTAAAGTCCGACAAACTCCTAGTATCCGGCAGATTCTGAGGCAGCGCGTTCCGCCGCAGTGCGGACACTCCGGCCGCGCCTGCAGGCGGCATAAGTCGGCATACAGGGAACGACAAAAATGCCAGAGGACCGCGACAAAGGCGCGGGCCAAGGCCGGGACGGATGAAAATTCCCGCATTGCGCTTCTCCGTGTTGCTCCTGCGTGGGCCGCCGGCGCATTTTCAATTTTGCAATGCTCCGAAGCACTCTGATTTTCAAACGCCCTGAGATGCGCCGGCGGACGGCGGCGATCAGGCCGTTCTCCTCCCGACAGTTCCCGATATGGAAATAATGCTTGCAAGACAGCGCGCATGAAGCTAAAGTAGGTTCGGTATTACATGCTGGTCAGAGTGATAATCCTTCTTAAAGAGTATTTCAACATTGAAATGCTCGGGCGGCGCAAACGCGAAGCGCCGCCTCCATTCGAAGGCGCGGGCGAAACCGTGTCCCGCCGCCGAACGCCGGAGGGGGGCACCTCAAAACCGAATTGCCTCAACAAGGAGTGACGAATATGGCAAAGTTTCTTGAAGTCTACAAATGTACGTTGTGCGGCAAGATTGTGGAAGTTCTGCACGCCGGGGAAGGCGAAAGCTCCTGCTGCGGAAAGACTATGGACTTTTTGCGCGAAGGCGTCACCGATGCAGCCAGGGAAAAACATGTGCCGGTCATTGAAAAAACCGCCGGCGGTTATAAAGTGAAGGTGGGCGCCGTCGCGCATCCCATGGAAGAAAAACATTTCATCCAGTGGGTTGAACTGGTAGCCGATGGTCTGTCCTATACCCGCTTTTTCAAGCCCGGCGACGCCCCCGAGGCGGAATTCAGCATCAGCGGCGCCAAAAACGTCTATGCCCGCGAATACTGTAACCTGCACGGCCACTGGAAGGCCGAAGCCTAGTCTGCCGGCGTCCCGCGCAAAGGAAAATTGCCATGAAATATGTATGTAAACTGTGCGGCTATGTCTATGACCCTGCCGAAGGCGACTCCGACGGCGGCATCAAGCCGGGTACCGCCTTCGCAGACATCCCCGACGACTGGGTCTGCCCGGTTTGCGGGGCGGGCAAAGCGGATTTCGAACCTGAGTAATGCCGATTCCAAAGTAAGAATGCGTTAATTCTTACTTTGGAATCGGCATGCGCGACAGGATGTCGCGCCGAAATGCGAAGAGAGAGGCAAGGCGGGGTCGCTGTCCCGCCGTAGCCGGCGGATAAAAATTTGCGGGATGCAATTTTTCCGGCAATCAAATAAGGCCGGGTTTCCCCTGCCTTGAGCCTGAGCATTTCAATGTTGAACGGGCTCCCGGCTTCGGCGGGGAGCCTTTGCGGTTTTTTCACAGGGGCCGGAACAACGCGGCAACGCTGGAGAAAAGTATTATGCTGAAAGCGCAGGAAATCAAAAAAGACGTGTACTGGATAGGGGCTGTCGATTATGAGAGCCGCAATTTCCACGGCTATTCCCTTTCCCCGCGGGGAACAACCTACAACAATTACCTGATTCTGGACGAGAAAAAAACGATCTTCGACACGGTCAAACCCGAGCACGCCGGCTTTTCCTTGGAACGCCTTGCTTCCGTGATCAACCCCGCGGAAATAGACTATCTGGTGATCAACCATGCGGAGGCGGACCACGCGGGCGCGCTGCCCGATTTCATCGCGGCCTGCCGGCCGGAATGCGTGTTCTGTTCCCCCATGGGGCAGAAGGCCTTGGAAGGCCACTTCCGGGCATGGAAAAATTGGCCGCTCAAGGTCGTGAAAAGCGGCGACGTCATCAGCCTCGGCAAACGTAGCGTGCACTTTCTGGAAACGCGCATGCTGCACTGGCCGGACAGCATGTTCTCCTATATCCCCGAAGACAGACTGCTGTTCAGCAACGACGCCTTCGGCCAGAACATTGCCTCTTCCGAGCGTTTTGCCGACGAAATCAGCCGCGAAGTCCTGCTGAGCGCCATGAGCGAGTATTACCACAACATCGTGCTGCCTTATTCACAGCAGGTGCTGAAAGTGCTGGCCCAGGTCGGGGAGATGGGGCTGGACATAGACATGATCGCCCCGGATCACGGACTCATATTCCGCGGAAAAGAAGACGCGGCTTTTGTGCTGAAAACATACAGGCGCTTTGCCGAGCAGAAGCCGGGGAAGCGCGCGGTAATCGTTTACGACACCATGTGGTACAGTACGCAGACCATGGCCTACGCCGTGGCCGAGGGGCTCGGGGCGGCGGGCGTGCCCGCGCGCATCATGAGTCTCAAGGACAACCATCACAGCGCTGTGATGAGCGAAGTCGCCCGTTGCGGGCTGGTCATGGTGGGGTCGCCCACGCACAACAACGGCATTCTGCCCTTTGTTTCCGGTTTTCTGACTTATATGAAGGGGCTGCGCCCGCAGAACCGTCTGGGCGGCGTCTTCGGGTCTTTCGGCTGGTCGGGCGAATGCGTGAAAATCATCAGCGAGCGGCTCGCGGACATGGGGTTCGAGTTGCCCGCGGACCCTGTCAAGGTCAAGTACGTGCCCGATGCGGAGAGCCTGGAACAGTGCTTTGCCTTGGGTCTGACCCTGGGCCGGGCGCTTGAAGCCAAATGCGGCTGAAGGACGGGAAACGCGGCCGTTCCCGTGCGGCGGGCGTTACCCGTACCGCCCGCCTGATGCACAGCGGGCTTTGTTGTCCCCGTGAAGCCTCCGGCGTTGGACGCGCCGTCAACCTGTACTGCTGCATCCTCTTGCTCGGCCTGTCTGGGGCCTGTGTCAATCTCAGCCCGGATTATGCGCCCCCCCCCCTGCCGGGCGGGATGCCCGCCGCATACAAGGAAGACGGCCGGCAGCAGAGCGTTCCGGCTCAGGTTCCGACCCCCGGCCGCTGGTGGGAGATATTTGAGGACCCGGTTCTGGACAATCTTATGTTGCGTATGAACGGGGCCAACCAGAATCTTGCGGCGGCGGCGGCGGCGATGCGCGGGGCGGCGGCCGCTTCGGACGCGGCGCGTTCCGCCCTGTTCCCGATTTTTTCCGTGCCTGTGTCCGCCCCTAGGTCGGGCGGAGAAAACATGCGTGCAGGCGGACGCTATTCCGGCGGTCTGCAAAGTTCCTGGGAAATAAGTTTCTGGAACGCCCTGCCGGCGTATGAGGCGGCAGGGGCCGAAGCCGAGGCGTCGGCCGCGGATTTCGCGGCCGCGCGCCTGCTCATGCAGTCGGATCTGGCCCTGAACTATTTTCAGTTGCGCTCTCTGGACAGCCGCCGCGAACTCTACGAATCTACCATTGAGGCCTATAAACGGGCTGCCGCCCTGACGGACAGCCAGTTCCGGGGCGGCATGGTCACCCGCATGGATCTGGATCAGGCCCGCGCCCAACTGGCCGATGCGCAGGCGCAGCTTGCGGCGCTGGAGAGACAGCGGGCGGAACTGGAACACGCTATCGCCGTCCTGTGCGGTCAAAGTCCTTCGGGTTTCAGTCTGCCGCGCGCGTCCACGGCTGTCCGTGTTCCGGCCCTGCCGACGGAGTTGCCCTCGGCGTTGTTGGAGCGCAGGCCGGATATCGCTGCGGCGGAAAGGCGCGTTGCCGCCGCCAACAAGAGGATAGGCATAGCGCGAGCCGCTTGGTTTCCTTCCTTTACCTTGGGTGCGGATGTGCTGTGGCAGGCGGCACAATGGAGGGATGCCGCTCTGTATACCTGGACCCTCGGCCCGAGCGGGGCGCTGACCCTGTTTCAGGGCGGGCGCCGCATAGCGGATAACGAGGCTGCTGTCGCGGCTTACGATGCCGTGGCGGCACAGTACCGCCAGGCGGTGTTGCAGGCGATCCGGGAGGTGGAGGACGCCCTTTCCGACCTGCGTTACCTGGAGCGCGAGGCCGAGTCCAGGGCGACAGCCGCGCGGGCTGCGCGTTCGGCCCTGCGTATTGCCCTGTCTCAGTATCAGGGCGGCCTGACCACCTATCTTCAGGTGGTCAGCGTGCAGACCACGGCCCTGGCCAATGAGAGCAGCGCCATAGAAGTGCGGGGGCAGCGTCTGGCGGCTGCGGTCAATCTGGTCAAGGCTCTGGGCGGAGGCTTTGATGCCGGAGAAATCCAAAGGTTGCTCCGCTGACGCGTTTCGCCTGTCTTAAAGCAATTTGACTTTCATGTTATATACCCGCAGGAGTTAGAGCATTTTGCAAATAAAATTGCACAATGCTCCGGCGGCGGCGCTTCGCGCTTGCGACGCCGGAGCATTTTCAACTTTGAAATGCTTCGGGTTCGGGATCAGACCTCCCGCCCGTTCAGGAAAGCGCCAATGACCGAGTAGGTTTCCCGGCAGGCATCGGGCACAAGGTCTTCCATGCAGATATAGGCGTGGATCATGTCCTCGAAATTGCGATGGGCGGCCTTGACCCCGGCCTCCTGCACCTTGTGGAAGTAAGCGACGCCTTCATCACGCAGGGGGCAGAATTCCGCTGTGATCACCAGTGTTTCCGGCAGCTTGTCCGTAAATTCCCCGAACAGGGGGGAAACGGATTTGCGGTTGAGCGCGCCGGGGAAATAGTTGTCCATGTACCACTCGACCTTTGATGTTTCGAGCAGGTAACCCGTTGCGTTTTCCACAATGCTCGGCAGACTCAGGGTATAGTCTAGGCTCGGGTAGATCAGAACCTGGCGTTTTATCCGCGCTCCCGGCTCAAACTGCATCAGCCCGGCGACCGTGGCGCACAGCGCCCCTCCGGCCGAGTCCCCGGCAAGGGACAGTTCGTTTGCGAAGCTGATCCCGCGCTTTTCCAATACGTTGCGGACGGTACGGGCAGCGCAGGCGGCGTCTTCCACCCCGGCGGGGTAGGGGTTTTCCGGGGCCAGCCTGTAATCGGCGGCCACGACGATATGATTTGCCGCCGTGGCCAGTTTGCGGCAGATCGGGTCATAGACCGTCACGCTGCCGCACATGTGCCCGCCACCGTGGAAATACAGCAACACGGGCAAGGCCTCGCCGGGCGCGGGGTGATAAATGCGCAGGGGCACGCGGAAAGCCCCGGTGAGGGCCAGATCATCCTGGACATAGGGTATTTCGGGGATACGCGTGACATAGCCTGCCGTCAGACGGGCAAGGAACTCGCGGGTGTTGGTGGGCGTGGCCTTGAAACCCAAAGTGAGCATACGCGCCGCACGGGCGTGAAAATCACGCAGCCAAGGCTGCAGGGCGGGATGCGGTTCTTTTTGCATGGCGGCTCCTTAAAGCAATTTAATTTTGAAACGCCTCCTCCGGCGTTTAACGGCGAAAACAAGTTTCGCCTACGCCTGCAGGGCGGGCGGCGGCGCTTCGCGCTTGCGCTGTCTGAGCATTTTTATTTTTAAAATGCTCCGAATTTGATTTTTATTTCAAAACCGCGTCCTTGCGGTTTTGAAATATCGGCTGTGGCGCGAGCCTTGCTTCCACTTTGATTTGGAATGAGAACTACGGGGACATGTTATGGTCAGCATAGCACGTTGCCCATCGCTTCGCCGGCAAAAAATACACCGCTGCCTACCTGGAAAAATGAATGGGGTGTTGACCAAGGTAAAGTTTATTGTGAGTAACGGTATGATAGGTATCCGCAATCAAAGTGCAAGGTAAAATTACCCTTGGCTTTGCGGGCTTCAACCCCATGAGCGGCGCACTCCTCCAAAAATACGCGTAAGAAAAGTGCTCCTTCTTTTTTAAGCTCGGCCGAAATATCTGCGTAAAAATCCGCACTGCCGCGCAATCCGGTAAATTCATGTCGGGAGACGTGTGCGGGCGGTGAAATACATGAACCTCGCCGAAAAGACGGCATTACAGCTCATCCGCCAGCGCGCGCACCAGAGCGGGGATGGTGTATTCCCGCGGCATGATGTGACAGGGAAGTCCAGCTTTTTCCAAGGTGGAGGCTGTTATGGGGCCTATGCAGGCGAACCTGATCTGGGGGTATCCGCGCAGTGTTTCCGCCGGTATAAGCTTGAGAAAGTTTTCCACTGTCGAGGAAGAACCGAAGGTGACGCAGTGAATGTCGCCGGACGCCAATTTTTCCAGTACCTCGTCCCTGCGCCCCTCCGCCGGCACGGTTTCATACAGCGGCAACACGTCCACAGCGACACAACGCGCGCCCAGAATTTTCGGAAGCGCATCGCGTGCTATGCGCGCTCTGGGCAAGAGGATACGCATGTCCGCGATCCTGTCCGCGTAAACTTCGAGAATTCCTTCGGCAACGTTTTCCGCCACATAGTTTTCCGGCAGGAAATCGACCTCCAGGCCATGCCCATTCAGGGCGCGGGCCGTAGCCGGCCCTATGCAGACCAGTTCAATACCCGCCAGGGCGCGGGCATCAAGACCGGTCCGGCGCAACTGCTCCCAGAAATGCTTCACTCCGTTCACAGAGGTAAAAATGATCATGTCGTAATGGGCAAGGCCGCGCAACGCTTCCCGCACCTCGCTGTAATCGTCGAGGGGAACGATCTCCACAGTTGGGAACAGTATGACCTCAGCCCCGAGTTCTTCCAGCAGGGCCGCCGTCTCCGACGCCTGCTCCCTGGCCCTGGTCACCACCACGCCCTTGCCGAAAAGCGGCCTCTTTTCAAAGCTGTTCAAGGTATCGCGCAGGCAGACCACCCGCCCCACTATGATCAGGGCCGGAGCGGAAAAAGAATGCGCCGCGGCCTCGGCGGGCGCGCGGCCTAGGGTGGTCAGCAGGCTCCTGTGTCGGGGCGTCGTCCCCCGGCGTACCAGAGCGGTCGGCGTGTCCGCGTCCAGACCGGCCTTGATAAGTCTGCGGGTGATCTCAGGCAAATTTTTCATGCCCATGTAAAACACCAGGGTCGCCCCGCTCCGGGCCATGGCTTCCCAGTTATGCGCGCTCCCGGCCTTGCCCGGGTCCTCATGCCCGGTGGCAAAGAGCACCGAAGACGCCCACGCCCGGTGCGTCAGGGGAATGCCGGCATAGGCCGGAGCGGCGATTCCGCTGGTAACGCCGGGGACCACCTCAAAATCAATGCCCGCCGCGACCAGTTCCTCGGCTTCCTCCCCGCCGCGCCCGAACATATAGGGATCGCCGCCTTTCAGACGGGCGACAAGTTTGCCTTCCCGCGCCCTGCGTATCAGGAGGGCGTTGATCTCGCCCTGAGGCATGCTGTGATTCCCGCCCTGCTTGCCGGCGTAAATCAGTTCCGCATCCGCGCGGGCATGGGAAAGCAGGCTTTCCGCAGCAAGGTGGTCGTAGATCACGACATCGGCGCGGGCCAAGACATCCCGCCCCTTCAGAGTAAACAGCCCCGGATCTCCGGGGCCCGCTCCGACAAGATAAGCCTTCACTTATACCGCCGGCTTCGTTTGCTCCGCTCCCAGATCAAGGGCGCGCAGGTTGATCTCCGCATCCGCGGGAGGAAGATATTTGCGTATGACCCCGCGCAGGACTTCCGGTCCGAAGGGCAAAAAACCGCGGGCGCAAGCCGCCCCGAGCAGGGCGCTGTTGCCGCTGCGCACGGCACCCGCCCGGCGGCCCAACTCGTTGATGGACAGGAACAGAACTCTGCCCGCCGCCCGCCTGATTTTTTCCTTCACCTCCTCTACGTCCGGCAGACGTTCACGTCCCATGCTCACGCTCGGAGGCGGGATAAAGTCCACAGAACAGACAGCCCCGGCGCCCGGCGCCAGATACGGCACGGCGCGCAGGCTTTCCAGAGCCTCAAAGCCCAACATGAGGTCCGCCTCGCCTGGGCGGATGGTCGGACTCTGAAAACCGCCCAGAAGTACCGTGGATTCCACAATGCCCCCGCGCTGGGCCATGCCGTGAATTTCGCCGGAAACCACCTCCAGCCCGCATTCCACAGCCGCCCGTGCCAGCAGGGTCGTGGCCGTCAAGGTACCCTGACCGCCGACGCCCGTCAGGTAAATCCGCATGGCTCCGCTCATTGATCTTCCCCCTTTTGTGCCTTGAACGAGGGCGATGTCTGCACACAGACCATGCAGCCGGTACACTGCTCGGGGTTGACGCCGCATTTTTCCCCTGTGCGGAAAAAAGCCGGGCAGGCCAGAGTTTCCAGACACTCCGCCGCAACGGAATCCTGCCGGGCCACCTGAGCTCTCTGTCCGTGTTTTTTCTTCAATACCCGGCGGGCGTAAAGCACGCACGGCTCTTCAACGATGAGTACGCGCACGCCCGTTTCCCGCTTCATTTCCTCAAGCAGGGCGATCAGACGCTTCTGGTTGTATCCGCCCGCTCTGACCGCGCGGGTCACGCCGCAGCCCCGGACCGCGGATTCAATGTCGAGATGCGTACAGTCCGCGCCGAGGATGTCCTGATCCACGCCGGGGTTCGGCTGATGCCCGGTCATGGCCGTGGTCCTGTTGTCCAGAATGACCACAAGGATGTTGTGCTTGTTGAATACGGCGTTTACCAGCCCGGTCAGGCCGGAGTGAAAAAAGGTCGAGTCCCCTATAAAGGCGACCACCGTTTTGCCGAAACGGGCAAACCCGCTCCCGGCCGAGATTGAGGAGCCCATACAAAAAAGGAAGTCGGCCGCCCGCAAGGGAGGCAAAAGGCCAAGGGTGTAACAGCCTATGTCGCTGGAATAAAATGCCTCGTCCCCGAAAACCTTGCGCGCCGCATAAAAAGCCGAACGATGGGCGCAGCCGGGGCAGAGGTTGGGCGGGCGTCCGGGCAGGGCTTCGGGCGGGGCCGGCGCTTGCCGCTCTTCGCGGAGTCCGAGCAGGGGCCACAACGCGCTCCGGACCTGCGGGACGGAGTATTCGCCGAAAATTTCCAAGGAACCGCCTTTGCCTCTGACCTCCACCGGCAAAGACAGCTTATGGGCCAGAGCGTTCGTAGCGTGTTCCAGCAGAGCTTCTCCCTCCTCCAGCACGAGCAGGACTCTGATCCGGCGCATGAAGTTTTCCAAGGTTTTTTCCGGCAAGGGCCAACTCATGCCCAAGTCAAAAACGCGCACTTGCGGCTCCGGACCGACGGACGGGAGCGCATCGTGCAGATAAGCGCGGCTGATGCCGGAAGCGATGATCCCGATGTCGCCTTCCCCGCTCACGCGGTTGAAGGGCGATTCTTCCGACAGGGCACATATGCGCTCCAGGTTCGCGGCCGACGCCCTGTGGCGGGCGCGGGCTACCGCGGGCACGGGCACAAAGCGGCCGGGGTCGCGGACAAAGGGGACGATAGGCGCCGGCTCCGGCAGGGGGCCGAACCGGACCGGGCCGCGCAGATGGTTGACCCTGGTGGTGGTGCGCAGCATGACCGGCTGCCCGCTTTCACGGGCCAGACGCAACGCGGCCGTGGTCATCTCCTTGCATTCCAAGGCGCTCGCCGGCTCAAAGCAGGGCATGCCCGCAAAACGCGCGTAGATGCGATTGTCCTGCTCGTTCTGGCTTGAATGGCAACCGGGGTCGTCGGCCGACAGCAACACCAGCCCGCCGGGCAGACCGGTATAGGTCATGGTCAGGAGCGGGTCAGCGGCCACGTTCACGCCGACATGTTTCATGGTCACAAGGCATAGGGCGCCGCTGAGCGCCGCGCCCGCCGCGCATTCCAGCGCGACTTTCTCGTTGACCGAATATTCGAAGACGAAACGTCCGCTCGCGGCAAGACGCCGGAACGTGTCGGGGACTTCGGAAGACGGGGTGCCCGGATAGCAGGAAACAAAATTGACGCCGGCCTCAAGCGCGCCGCGCACGATGGCTTCGTTTCCGAGCAGCAGGTGTTTCTCGCCGGCGGACCCAAGCAAAAGGTGGTTCATAGACCTCTCCCTCGGCATTATTCGATTTCCGGATAAAATTGCGTCCCGCAATTTTATCTGCCGGCTACGACGGGAACGCGATGTTTGTGTTGCTCTCGCCGCATGTTGCGGCGCGCCGCCCTTCGGCCGGCGACCGGCATCGCTCGGCGCGGCATCGCCGTCATGCCGAAAATCACTGTGTACGAAGTTTTTCTTCCAATTCAAGCTTTTTCTGCGCCCAGAACTTCGCGTCCGCCGAGCCGGCGGGCAGAGCGGTCACGGCATCGCAGGCCCTGACGGCGCGCTTGTAGTCGCCGGTCAATTCAGCGAGAACGACTATGCGGGAATTGACGTTGCCCGCTTCACCCGCTTTGAGTCCGTCGGCCACGGCGTCCAGAACATCCAGCGCCTCACGGAACTTGTCCTGTGCGGCCAGCGCCCCGGCCATGCCCATGGCCGACACGACCTTCATGGAAGGATCGGCCGCGCCTATCTTCTTCCACGCCTTATACACCTTGTCGTTGTCCTGCAAAAGCGTCGCCGCTTCCATGACTGCGAACCAGCCTGCCGTCCGCACGGAATCCGGCGCGCCGACCATGAACTCCTCCAGCTTTTCCAGGCGCACGGCCGGGCTGGAAATCACCAGGAGGCGCCCGAGGGCTTCCGCATCTTCCGCCTTCCGGCTTTCCATACGGGCGGAGTATATATGCCGTCCCGCAACGGCAGCGACGACCAGAATCAGGGCGACGGCTATGAATTTCGCCTTGACGAGCAGAAAACGCAACAGCGGCGAGGCTTCTTCCGAAACTTCGGACCGGATGTCGGAAACAAGACCGCTCTGAAGCTCCGGTGTTGCCTGTTTTGCCGGTTTTTTGCCCATAGTTTTTCTCCGACTATTCTAAGGTGAAGCGTTTCAAGTAATCGCCGGACAGCGGTGCGGCGCATCGTGAAAAGTCTGCGGGGGCGCGATTATCCCACCCGAGGGTATATCTACGCGCCTTGCCGCCGGATGTCAAAAGCGCGGGCACTCGCCGGCGTCCAGCGCCCAGGTCAGGCCTTCGCAGTCGCCCAGAGAGCAAGCAGCGCGAAAATCGGCGCACATGCCTTTTTTTTCTTTCAGGACAAAGCAGGCCGAGGCCCTGTGTACGAGATAGGCGGGATTGTCCGGGGCCAGAGCCGAGGCCCGCCCGAAAGCGTCCGCCGCCAGGGAAGGCAACCCCTGCCGCATCAGGGCGACCCCGCGCGTGTCGTGGGCGCGGGCAAAATCCGGGGCAAGGACAAGGGCCGCGTCCGCCTGCTCCAGCGCCCCGGCCGGACTGTCCAGAAGCAGGCGATTGCCGGCCGACAGGGTCAGGAGTAAAGGGTCGTCGGGCGCGAGACGCAGAGCCTCGGCCAGTTCCTCGTCCAGACGGTGCGGGTCCTCCTGTCCGCATCTGGACAGAATATCCCGCAGTATCTCTAGGGCCTTCATGCGCTCGGCCGCCCACCGGAGCGCGCGCGTTGCCTCTCCGTCCTCCGGCGTGTCCGGGCGTCTGCCGAGCAGTTTGTCCGCCGCTACGTCATAGCGCGCAAGCTCGGCGCGCAACCGGACGACCATGCGCCTGCCCGACTCCAGCCGATCCGCGTCTTTCAGCGCCTCGGCTGGAGTGCTTGCGCCGGGATCTCCAAGGACGACGCCGACAGTGACGCGCAGATTCGGAGGAAAACCGTCCACCCGCGCTTCCAGGCGGCGCGCGGGGAACAGCGCGCAGGCCAGACCTTCAAAAAGCGCCTCGCCCGGTACGCCGAGCCGTGCGGCGGCGTCGGGGAAATCCGGGACATATTCCGCGGACAGCATATGGCCGGCATATTCGTAAGCGGACAGCAAGGCGGCGGCCAAAGCCGCCGACTCGGCCTGAGCGCGCCGCACGGAGCCGCTGAAGCCCCGGCTCGCCGTAAATTCCCCGCGCACGCCGGCACATCCGTCTTCCGCGCCCCGCGCCGCCGCAAGCGGCAGCAGCAACGTACAGCACAAAAGGACGACAGGAAGAAAGATAGGCCGATGTATAACAGATTTCCGCATGGAAATTTGAACTCTGTCCGTCAGGACGACGCGCCGCGAAACGACGTTACAGCATTTTACGCTTGAGATAGTTGCTTACGGCGGGCAAAGCCCGCCTGCAGCCGGCTCGCGGCATATATCTGAAAAACGCAGGGCGCCGGGACAACTGTTTTCACGGCTTCCGCCCGGAAAAAATACGCCCTCCGCACCGGTCAGGCCGACATTGCCGGTGCCGGCCGCCGCGGCAGCGGGTGAAAGGCTTCGTCTTTCCATCGGAATATTTTGATTTTATTGCTTTTATTAAAAAAACAAAACGACACCTTTACCGCTTGACAATACCGTATTGCTCTGTAAAAGAAAAGCACTATGACGGAGTTTGAGCCGGGCTTGGCGTTTGCCCGCTCCCGTAATATAAACCTTATATGCACGGAGACCACTATGACCAAAGCTGATCTGGTTCAGAAGATCCACGCAAAATCCGGCCTGCCTACAAAAACCCAAGCCGAAGCGGCTCTTGACGCCTTGGTGTCCAGCCTCACCGAGGCTATGAAAGCGGGCGATTCCGTTACCTTTACCGGTTTCGGCAGCTTCAAGGTGGCCCAGAGGGCAGCGCGCAAGGGCCGCAATCCGCGCACCGGCAAGGAAATCAACATCCCCGCCGGAAAAGCCGTCAAATTTACTCCCGGGAAAGCCCTTAAAGAAGCCGTAAAATAAGCTTCCCCAATTTTACCGCTGAGCTTCAAGGAGGGGGCACCGTTCAGGCGGCGTCCCCTTATTTGATTTGCAGCCGCGTATGCCCACAGAAACAGCCACGGTCCGAACGGCTCTCCTGAGCCCCCCCTTTACCGAACTGAGCTACGGTCTGCCGGAATATCTGCCGCCCGAAGCTTTTTTCGTCGGGCAGCGCGTTGTCGTCCCTTTGGGCCGCGGCAGACGTGCGGGCGTGATTTCAGCCTTTGAGCGGAAGCCTGCGGGAGCGGCGCCCGAAGGCTTCACGCTGAAGAATCTTATCTGGCCCCTGGACAGAGTCAGCCTGCTTTCCCCGGCCTATCTCGATTTGGCCCGCACCATGGCCGACAGGCATGCGGATTATCTCGGGCGCATCTTAGGCAGCATGCTGCCCGCCGGCCTGCGCTCACCAGGGCCGTGCCTGCGCTTCTTTGACGATGACGGCATTCTGGATCTGCGCCCAGCCGATCTGGCCGGGTTGCCGGGCGACAGGCTACGCGCGCTCGGCGAACTGTGGATGTCCGGGCGGGCCGAGGTCCGCCGCCCCGGCGTCAGCCCCTTGGACGCCCTTCTCTATTTCCCGGCTTCCGATCCGCCCTGGCCGATGCGTCCAGCCGCTAAAGCCCGCCTTGCCGTCTTGGAATTTCTTCTGGAAAAAGGTCCGTCGAGCCGGCGCGCGATACTCAACGCCCTCGGCAAAAAAGCGGGCGCGACGCTGACCGCCCTTACCCGCGAGGGGTTGACGCGCGCCGGTCCCGCCGATCCTGAAGCCGCGGAGGATGATGCCCCGCGCCAGGGAAACGCCCCGGCGGCCGGCGCGCCCTGCTTTGATCTCACCCCGCGGCAGAAGGCGATCTTTGATGAATTGCTGCGGACGACCGGGGAGGGCGCGCAAAGCCGGCTGCTTTTCGGGGTGACGGGAAGCGGCAAGACGGCGGTCTACCTGGAATTGGCCCGCGCCGTGATCGCTTCCGGCCGCTCCGTCCTGCTGCTGGCGCCGGAAGTGGCTCTGGCCCTGAAACTCCGCGACGAAGCCGATGCGGTCCTGCCTCCGGACATGCCCCCGCCCGACCGCCGCCACCTCTTTCACGGCTATCAGAGCGCCGCCGCCAGAGAACGCGTCTTCCGTCTTCTTGCCGGGGACCGGAACGGCAGGCCGCGCCTGCTGGTGGGCACGCGCTCGGCCCTGCTCCTGCCCTTGGAAAACATAGGGCTGATCGTCATGGACGAAGAACACGATTCATCCTTCAAACAGGACGAGGGCTTCATAAACTATCAGGCCAAGGAAGTAGCCTGGTACAGGGCGCATCGTGAAGGCGCCCTGCTGCTTCTCGGCTCCGCCACCCCCGACCTCAAGAGCTTTCACGCCGCGCGGCAGGGTCTTGTCCCCCTGCACACGCTCAGGGATCGCTTCGGCGGCAGCCTGCCCGAAGCGCGTATTGTTCCCCTGCTTTCCGGCGGCGGCGCGGAACACGGCCTGCTCGCACCGGAAAGCGTTGCCGCACTGAACGACGTCGTGCAGCGCGGGGAGCAGGCCGTCATTCTGCTCAACCGCCGCGGTTACGCCCCGGTCATCTACTGCCTCGACTGCCGCAAAACCTTCCGTTGCCCGGAATGCGACATATCTCTCGCCTATCACAAGGGCAGGGAAAAACTCGTCTGCCATTACTGCGGATGGTCCGCAGTGTTCCCTTCCCCCTGTCCTTCCTGCGGAAACCTGAATTTTCTACCCTTGGGCGAAGGCACGGAAAAACTGGAGGAAAGCCTGGAAACCCTGCTGCCGCCCGGCGCGGGCATCCTGCGTCTGGACCGCGACAGCACCCGCCGTCCCGGACGCATGGGAGAAATTCTGTCCGCTTTCGCCCGTAAAGAGGCTTCTGTCCTGGTCGGCACACAGATGCTTTCCAAAGGGCATCATTTCCCGGATGTCACTCTGGCGGTGATCGCGGACGCCGACATGGGGCTCAACCTTCCGGACTACCGCGCGGCCGAACGCACTTTTCAGCTTATCCTGCAAACTTCCGGCCGTTCCGGGCGGGGCGTGAAGAACGGGCAGGTACTCATCCAGACCCGCGATCCCGGCCACTATTGCTGGGACTATGTGCTCCGGGCCGACTATGAAGGCTTTTTTGAACGGGAACTGGAACTCCGCAGGCGGCGGCTTTACCCTCCCTTCACGCGCCTTGCCCTGATCCGCATCACCCACGAAGCAGGGCTCGCCGCAGGAGCGGAAGCGGCGACGGCCCTTGGCAGGAGCATGCGGCAAAAGGCAAAGGAACTGGGCGTCATCCTGCTCGGCCCCGCCCCCGCCCCCCTGCCTCTGCTCAAGGGACGCATGCGCAGGCACTGCCTGCTCAAGGGCGACAACTGGCAGAATTTCCGGCTGCTTTACATGCACGCCGAGGAAGCGGCCAAAGGCGGCGTACTGACCTTGCGTTTGGATCTGGATCCGGTAAACATGCTGTAATTCCAATGCCAAATCATAATTGGAAGCTGTATTTCATAACAGCCAAGACATATCAAAACCATCTTATTTATCAGGATAAATCATATAATCATCGTTTCATACTGACCGGTTTTATGCATAAGACATGCACAACGAACGGTGATGTTGTAAGGGTATCAATCCGCACGAAAGGAGGATACCCCCTTTCCCGTTCTTGGAGATACAGAAAATTTTTCCGCGAAAACCTTTGTTTTGATAACGTACGATATTTTTCGCACATTGAAAAAGTGGAAGTAGCCCGCCAAGTCGGTTAGGTTTGGTCATCACCAAACAACCACCAAACCGACGAGGGAGGGCTACAGATGGAAG
>JAISRC010000010.1 GCA_031273845.1 Desulfovibrio sp. | reverse complement strand
CAGGGTATTCTCAATTTTGCAATGCTCTAACGGCGAAAGCAAGTTTCGCCTACGCCTGCGGGACGGGCGGCGGCACTTCGCGCTTGCGCCGCCTGAGCATTGTCAACTTTGAAATGCTCAGGGAGGGGCAATCCGGCCGGTTCCTATCCGCTGGGACGGAGTCAATCAGCGGCCGGTGCCGGTTGTGGATTGAAACATTGACAGTTTTGCCGCCGGTCGGCTACGCTTCAGCTATGAACATAGGTCCGTACACTTTTGCTGAATTCACGGATATTGCCGCGAAATTTCACGGTTATCCCGCGCCCGGCCTGCTTGTGGGCGCCTACATGGTGGAAGCGGCCAAAGCCGCGCTGCCTTCGGGCACACTCTTTGAAGCTGTTGTCGAAAGTCGCAAATGCCTGCCCGACGCCGTGCAGTTGTTGACAGTATGCAGCACGGGCAACAACCGGATGAAAGTCGTCGATCTCGGACGCTATGCCGTTTCATTGTTCGACAAAAATACGGGCGAGGGATTTCGCGCTCACCTCAATATTGAAAAGCTCAAAAAATTTCCCGAACTGCATGCTTGGTTTTTCAAGACGAAAAAAAAAGCCGACCAGGACGAAACGCTGCTTTTCGCTGAAATAGAACGCGCCGGCGACACTGTCTGCACAGTAAGGCCGGTATGCGTGCATAAGCGCTTTCTGGAGCATTTCCGTCTCGGCGCGGGTGCCGTATGTCCCCTTTGCGGCGAGGGTTTCCCGGCCGGCGACGGCGTTATCTGCCGAGGTTGCCGGGGTGAAGCCCCCTATACCGATCCGCCATACGCAGGCATACATGCGGGCGCGGATCTCACAGTGCTGCCGGTTGAAGAGGCTGTCGGGAAAAATGTCCTGCACGACATGATCGCCGTTGTGCCCGGCGTCTTCAAAAGCGCGGCTTTTAAAGCCGGGCAACGTATTGCTGGAGAAGACGTCCCCCGTCTGCGCTCAATGGGACGTTTCAGGGTTGCCGTGGAAAGCGGAAATCTGCCCGCCGCCGGTATGATCCATGAAAACGATGCGGCAGCCGGCCTGGCAGAGCGCATGGCCGGGGCCAATGTCGTCCGCGCCGTTGCGCCGGTTATGGGACGCGCGGATTTTACGGCCGGAATCCGGGGGCTATTCAGTGTGGATGTCCGGCGGCTTGCCGCCCTCAACATGCTCGACGATGTAAAGACCGTGACCAGACAGGACGGCACGGTGCTTGACGAAAATACGCACATCGCCGCTGTGCGGGTCATCCCTTTGCATATGACGCAAAACGCATACGGCGAAGCGCTTGCCCTTCTCGACGCTCCGCTTTTTTCCGTTTTGCCTTTGCGCAGAGCAAAGACGGGCATTCTCGTCACCGGTACGGAGCTTGTCTCGGGGCTGGCTGAAGACAAATTTATTCCTTTTATCAGCGCCAAGGTCGCGCAATACGCCTGTGACATCGTCGCTTCCCGCATCGTCGCGGACGATATGAACCTGATTACGCGGGCCGTTGACGAAATTCGCGGGACGGGCGCCGATTTGCTCGTTGTCACAGGAGGGCTGTCCGTTGACCCCGATGACGTCACCCTGGCCGCTTTGCTCAATGCCGGCCTTGTGGACATGGTGTACGGCGCCCCGGTGCTGCCCGGTTCCATGACTCTTGTCGGGAATATCGGGGACAAAGGCGCCGGGGACGTCCACATGCAGGTCATAGGCGTGCCCGCGGGCGCTCTTTATCACAAAACAACGCTTTTTGACGCGCTTTTGCCGCGCCTGCTCGCTGGCCGCGCCGTCACCAGACAGGAAACGGCGCGCATGGGCGAGGGCGGCCTGTGCATGAACTGCAGGATATGCACTTGGCCCAAGTGCTTTTTTATGAAATAGAGCAGATCAATTTTGAAAAAGTGTATCCGCTCCGCAGGGGTTTGCCTGCAACCATCTCGGGCGTAGAATGTTCTCTAAAGCACACTTCATCAGCAAATACACCCGCAAGATGAAATATAACGGCTCACGGAGATTGACCGTAACGCGCTTCCATGCTATTCGAAAAAATTACTCCGTACTCCGGATATGTGCATGGACGTGTCTGAAATCATAGCCGTTATTGAAAAATACGCCCCGCCGGCCGCAGCGGCGCCTTGGGATGTTTCGGGGGTCCAGGTGGCCTCGTTCAAAGAGCGGGTCACCTTGGCAGCGGTCACCCTCGAACCGGGCCTGGAGCATATCGGCGCCGCGGCCGAGGCCGGCGCGGACTTCATCCTCACCCACCATCCTTTGTCCATGCAGCCGCGTTTTCCCGACCGGCGCGATTCTTACCTCGCCGTTCTTTCCCTGCTGCTCACGCGCGGCATTACACTATACAGCGCCCATACTTCCCTGGACGCCGACCCCGCAGGGCCGGTCCGTTCCCTGGCGCGGGACCTTGACCTGCAGGATGTGGAAATTCTGGACCCGGCGGAAAAAAAAGCGGACGGCCAAGGGCCTTTCGGCTTCGGCTATGTCGGCAACCTGCCCCGCAAAATGCCTTGGGCCGACTTCAGCGGCGCGTTGTTCGCGGCGCTCGGCCGCGCTCCGGCGCAGACCTGCGGAAAACGCCCGAATGCCGTTTCCCGCATCGCCTGCTGTCCCGGTTCCGGTGCTTCGCTCACGGCCCGCGCGGCACATGCCGGGGCCGATCTGTTCATTACCGGGGACTTCAAATACCACAGCGCCCTGGAAGCGGCGGATCTGGGCCTGTATGTGCTTGATGTCGGCCATTTCATTCTGGAAGAACACATGATGCGCAATTTCGCCGCGTTGCTGGCCCGCGAACTGCGCGTGCCGGTACGTTTTTTTCCGGGCCGCGACCCCTTCGCGCAACCCGGAACGGATTGATAAACACTCAGGGTCGGGAGGAATATCCTTGAACCATTATTTAAAACAGATCAATTTGTTGCGGTCATTGCAGAAAGTGGATGACGAAATTCACGAGATCCGCAACGAACTGGAAGCCGCCCCGAAAGAAGTGGAAGCCCTGCGGGCGCGCTACGAGGACACCGCCCTCAACCGCGAGAGGCAGCAGGATAAAATGGCCCATCTGCTGGACCAGGAAAAACGTCTGGGCACGGAAATAGACGACGATTCCGCGCGCATCAGGAAAAGCAAAGGCAAACTCATGTCCGTGGAAAACGCCCGCGAATACCACGCCGTGGTGCGGGAAATGGATTCCCTGGAGCGCGTCAACCGCAACCGCGAAGAAGAAAGGAACGCGCTGACGGATGAGTTGGAGCGTCAGTCCTCCACGCAGGCCGAGATTGAAGCCGAATATGTGGCCCTGGAAAAAAATCTCGCCGAAGCCGAGGCCGGTCTGCAGGCCCGTCTCTCCGAAGCGCAGGCCAAACTGGACGCCCTGATGCTGAAACGCAACGAGGCCGGCCGGGAAGTACCTCCCCCCGTCTTTGCCCGTTACGAGTTCATACGGGAACGTCTGGAGCACCCGGTCATCGTGCCGGTGGCCGACGGCGTATGCTCCGGTTGCCATATCTCCATTCCCCCGCAGAACTTCATCGAGTTGCAGAAGGCGTCGCAGATTCTTTCCTGTCCCAACTGCCAGAGACTTATGTTCTGGAGCGAACATTTTCCGGCGGAAAAGAGACACGCCTGAGCATTGCAAAATCAGATTGCCTTAGGGAAACGCTGATTTATTTATTTAATCGGGGCTCCGCCCCGAACCCCGCCGGGGGAAATTACTACAAGATTTTGTCCGCCTTCACTTTGTTCAGGCCGGACAGGCCCCGGACTCACTCAACTATAACTTGCCGAAATATCCTATCGGGGTGCAGGGGAATGATTCCCCTGCCGGGGGAGTCTGAGGGGGCGGAGCCCTTTCAGAGAAATAAATCATCATTTCCTTAAAGAGCATTGTCAAATCGCCTTAAGGAGGGGAAGGACGCGCTTCACGCATCGGAATCATCAGCGAAAGCGGGCCGGATCATCGCTGCGCGCGGGCCGCAAGGCATCCGCGCGGGGAGGAAAGTCCGGGCTCCGCAGGGCACGGCGCCGGGTAACGCCCGGGTGGAGCGATCCACGGCAAGTGCAACAGAGAGCAGACCGCCCCGCATCACGCGAGGTAAGGGTGAAAGGGTGGGGTAAGAGCCCACCGGCTGTCGCGGTAACGCGGCAGGCCGGGTAAACCCCGCCGGGAGCAAGACCGAATAGGGAAGCGTTTGAGGCCGGCCCGGCCGATGCTTCCGGGTAGGTCGCTTGAGGCCGCGGGCGACCGCGGTCCCAGAGGAATGATGATCGTCCGGCGTCCCTCCGCATGCGGAAGGACGCGGAAAACAGAACCCGGCTTACAGGCCCGCTTTCGCTGATGACGCCGACTCAACAAACGGAATCCGCCACGCTTCAGATGAACACATGGGCCGTCATTCTGGCCGCCGGACGCGGCCTGCGCGCCGGCCGGCACCTTCCCAAGCAGTTTCTGCCTTACAGAGGCTTGCCCCTGTTTATGCATTCCCTGCTGACCTTCGCCCGCATCCCGGCCTTGCGCGGACTGGTTCTGGTTCTGCCCCCGGACTGCGACCGCGAAGCCCTGAGCGTCCGGCTCGGGGACGAATACTCCCTGGGATTGCCCTGCCTGCTGTGCGCAGGGGGAGAAAGGCGCCAGGATTCCTCGGCTCTGGGCATAGCTGCCCTGCCGGCCGACTGCGGAGCCGTCCTCATCCACGATGCCGCCCGCCCCTTCGTGTCCCCCGCCCTGATCACACGCGTGCTGCGGGCTGTGGAACAGGGACACAGGGCTGTGATCCCCGGAATCCCCGTCACGGATACCCTGAAAGAGGTGGACGGACCGTTGCGCGACTCCCTGAACACCCGCGGTCTTGCGGTTGCGGATACTCTGGAGCATTTCAAAATTGAAAATGCTCAGGCGGCGTATGCGCGAAGCGCCGCCGCCCGCGAAACTTGCTTTCGCCGTCAAGCGCCGGAGGAGGCGTCTCAAAATCATTATGCTCTAAAAGAAACGGACGGACCGTGCATGGTGCGGAAAAGCATTGAGCGGGACAGCCTGCGCGCTGTCCAGACCCCGCAGGGCTTTGTCCTTGCAGACCTGAAAAAGGCCCTGGAGCATGCCCGTGCCGCATCCTGCCCGGTCACCGACGACGCCGGTCTGATGGAACTCTGCGGCATCCCGGTCACAGTTGTCCCCGGCGAGGTCGGAAACCTCAAAATCACCACCCCGGAAGACCTGCATCTGTTGCGCCGCACGCCGGACAACGCAGGCTGCGGCCCGGCCTCCGGCTGCCTCCCGGCGCTCACCCCGCGCAGCGGTTTCGGTTACGACGTGCACCGTTACGGCGGCAAGCGCCCCCTCATCCTGGGCGGCGTGCCCATACCCGGCGGCATCAGCGTCGATGCCCACTCGGACGGCGACGTGCTGCTCCACGCCCTGATGGACGCCCTGCTCGGCTGCATCTGCGGCGGGGACATAGGCCTGCTTTTCCCCGATACCGACCCTGAGTTTGAGAACATCGCCGGCGGCATTCTGCTCAACGAGGTGCTGGAGCGTTGCCGTTCAGCCGCTTTCCGCCCGGAACACGCGGACTTGACCGTGATCGCCCAGGTCCCGCGCATAGCCCCGCACCGCGACGCCATAACCGCGAACATTGCAAAACTGCTGCGCCTTGACCGTTCCCGCGTGAACCTGAAGGCGACGACCGAGGAAAAAATGGGCTTTACCGGTGAAAAGAAAGGGATCAAGGCTGTGGCCCTGGTCAACGGAGTCATCGAATTTTTCCCGGCGGAGCGGGTGGCGCTGTGACTCTGCGCGAACGCGCCATCCTGCAGGGAGAAGAACTCTGGCGCATGCTCGCGGGCTGGATTCCCGGCGGTCCCGGCACAGTGCTCCGCCGTCTGCTTTACCGTCCCCTCTTTGCCTCCGCCGGCCCCTTCCGCTCCGGGACAGGGGTCGTCATTCAGGGTTTCAGGAACATCCGCATGGGCCGGGGCGTCGGTTTGAACCGCCACTGCTCGCTGTATGCGGCGCGTGGAAAAATAATCTTGGGAAACAATGTTTTTTTGGGCGATTTCAGCTCCATCAACGCCAACGACGCCGTAATCCGCATCGGCGACAACGTGGCCGTCGGTCCCATGAGCCTGATTCAGGGGGCCGACCATGCCTTTGACCGTCCGGACATTCCCATAGTAGAACAGGGGCACGTGCCCTCTCAAGTGACCATTGAGGACAACGTATGGATCGGCGCGCACGTCGTGATCCTGCCGGGTACGCGCATCCGCTCCGGCGCGGTGATCGCGGCCGGCGCGGTTGTGAGCCGTGATGTGCCCGCGGATGCGGTCGTAGGCGGGGTCCCCGCGCGGGTGTTGCACATGCGCGGCCGGACCGGCGCCGGAGAACGGATCTGCTGAACGCGCGCAAACCGGCAAACTGTAAGCTCTCACAAAGCAGGAAGTCGGACAGGAAAGAAGTATGAAAGTAGCCGTCACCACCTCAACCTTCGCGGAATACGGCGACGAACCGTTGCGCCTGCTCAGGGCCGGGAAGGCGGAAATCGTCCGCAACCCGCACGGCCGCACGCTTACCGAGGCCGAGGCCGCGGATATCCTGCGGGACTGCGCGGGCGTCGTGGCGGGCACGGAATCCCTGACGGGCGGCGTCATGGACGCCGCGCCCGGACTGAAGGTCATTTCCCGCTGCGGTTCCGGCCTGGACAACGTGGATTTGCAGGCCGCGCTGGCGCGCGGCATACAGGTGCGCAACACCCCCCTCGCCCCGGTCGCCGCCGTAGCCGAACTGACCCTGGCCCTGGCCCTGGACCTGTCGCGCAACATCACGTTTATGGATCGCGAAGTGCGCTCCGGTATATGGAAAAAGCGCATGGGCCGCCTCCTGGCCGGCAAACGGACGGGCATTTTCGGATTCGGCCGCATCGGACGCAGAGTCGCCGCCCTTTTTACGCTCATGGGCTGCGAAACGGCCTTTTACGACCCGGGCGTCCCCGGCGACGAACACAGCAAACGCATGGAAGCGGACGCCCTGCTCGCCTGGGCGGACATCGTGACCCTGCATTGTCCTCCGCAGGCGGACGGCCGCCCCGTGCTGGACGCCGCCCGACTGAAACTCATGAAAAAAGGCGCGCTGCTCATCAATGCCGCCCGGGGCGGACTGGCGGATGAAACGGCCCTGGCCGAAGCCCTGAAAAGCGGCAGGTTGGCGGGTGCGGCCCTGGACGTCTTCGCACGGGAACCCTACCCGCCCTCGGGCCCCTTGGCCTCCCTGCCCGGCCTGATCCTGACCCCGCACATAGGGGCTTACGCAGCGGAAAGCCGCACGGCCATGGAGGTTGAAAGCGTACGCAACCTCCTGTCCGTTCTGAACGAAAAAAGCTGAAGGCGGGATTCCCTTGGACATTGTGCTCGTAGTTTTCGACTGCGACGGGGTGATCCTCGAAAGCATGGACGTCAAAACCCGCGCCTTCCGCCGCATCGGAGCGGAATTCGGAGAGGAGGCCGCGGACCGTCTGGCCCTGTATCACAGCCTGCGCGGCGGAGTCAGCCGCTATGAAAAATTCGCCTGGCTGTATCGCGAAGTGTTGGGCAGGGAGATCAGCGATGAAGAAAAAGAGCGTCTGAACGAAAAATTCACGGATGCGGCCTTGGCGGAGGTCATGGATTGCCCGCTTGTGCCCGGCATGGCGGAAGTTCTGGATCGCCTGTACGGCCGCCTGCCCCTGTATGTGGCGTCCGGAGCGCCACAGGAAGAACTGCGCTTTATCTTGGAAAAACGCGGTCTTTCGCGGTACTTTGAGGACATACGCGGTTATCCCCCGGCCAAGCATCTCCTGCTGAAGTCCATAGTGGAAAAAAGCGGGGCCGATCCCGCCCGTTGCGTCATGGTCGGGGACGCGTATACGGACCTGGAGGCCGCCCGGCATGCGGGTACGCTGTTTTACGGGCGCGGGGAACTGTTCAGGGATTCCGGCCTGCCCGGACACGAGGATATGAGCCGCTTCACCGTCTGGCTTGAAGGGCCGGCGGGCGGCGGGAACTGAGGTCTGTGCCGTGTTTGTCGCTACGGATATTCGAGCCCTTGCCCTTGACCCGCGCGCGCCGACCCGCGGCAGCGCCGTTACCTTGGGCAATTTCGACGGCGTGCACCTGGGGCACAGGGCGCTCCTGCGCAAAACCGTCGCCCTGGCCCGCGAACGGGGTCTGCCCGCCGCGGCCGTCACCTTCGACCCTCATCCCCTGCGCCTGCTCAAGGGCAAGGACGCCCCTCCGCAGTTGCTGTCCCTGCGGCGCAAGCTGGAATGCTTCGGGCAACTGGGCCTGGATCTGGCCCTTGTCCTGCCTTTTACCAGGGAAACCGCTTCCCTGACGCCGGAGGAATTCGTGCGCATCGTCCTGCTGGACGCCCTGCATACCCGCGCCCTGGTCGTCGGCTACGACTATGCCTTCGGCAAAGACAGACGGGGGAACGCCGCCCTGCTCGGCGAACTGGGCCGTGCGCACGGCTTCAGCGTGGAGGAGGCGCCCGCCCTGCGCACGGAGGGGGAACCCGTCAGTTCCACGCGGGTCCGCGCCCTTCTGCGCGAGGGCGATGTCGCCGGGGTCGCGCGGCTGCTCGGCCGGCCCTTCAGCGTGGAGGGCATTGTGGAACACGGCAAAGCGCGGGGCGGAAGCCTTCTGGGCTTTCCCACCGCAAACCTGCGCCCGGAGGAAGAGGTGTTGCTGCCCAAATACGGCGTCTATGCCGTGTCGGTCGAAATCAATCCCGGTTCCGGCGGCCGGATGTTGCGCGGAGTGGCGAATGTCGGCGTCAACCCCACCTTCGGGGACGGCTTTGCCCGCGTGGAAACGCATATCCTGAATTTTTGCGGCGACCTGTACGGGCTTCCCCTCGGGGTGCATTTTCTGCAGCGCCTGCGCGACGAACGCAAGTTCGGGAGCGTGGACGAACTCATCGCGCGCATCCGTCTGGATGTGCGGGAGGTCGAAAACATGACGGCGGAAGCTCTGTGCCCGCAAGGCGGCGGGACATGAAAAAGATTTTTCTCGTCCTGCTCTTTTTTTGCCTTGTCCGCCCTGCCGGCGCCGCCGGGCCGCTTTCCGCCCTGACAACGGCCGGAAAAGGCATTGATGCCTGCGACTCCGACCTCTTCGGCAAGGGCGCGGATCTGAACAGAATCACGCGCCGGGCGGCGGAAGACATCCTAAAGCGGCATGCGCGGAAAGGGGGAGACGGCGCGACGGCTTTCCTTGACGCCGCGGCCGCCGCCGGGGCCGGGAACCCGGCGCAGGCCGCGCTGATCGCGCAACTCCTGGCCTCGGAAATGCGCAGTTTCGCCGTATCCGGCATCAATTCCTGCCTTTTCGCAGGCAAGGAAGGCGCGCGGCCCGTAGGGGCGGGAGGGTTGTTCGGCCCGGCCCTGGATAAAATGCCCCCGGGCAGGCGGGAAATCAAAGCCGGCAGGGTTTTGTCGCAGGACAAGGATTATGCCGAAGTTACCGGGATTTTCAGCGACCCGCGCGCGGGCGACTTTCCCCTTGTCCTGGCTCTGGAGCGGCAAAACGGCGTATGGCGCATTGTGGAGATAAAAAATGTCCCTGAACTTGTGGACCGGGCCGCCGGGCGCTGAGGCAGGAAGGGCCGCGCCGAGGCCTTGCCCCGCGCCGGCGCTCCCGCTCCCTGTCTACCTCTCCGTCCGCGCCATACAGCGCGCAGGCGCCGGGTACATCTTGCCGGCGCTCCTGCTTCTTGCCCGCTTCGCCGTCCGCGCCGCACAGCGCGCAGGCATCGGGTACATCTTGCCGGCGCTCCTGCTCCTTACCTGCCCTTCGTCAACGGAAGCGGCGTCCCCGCCCCCTCCCGCCCTCTGCCCATCGGGCACCGTCACCCTTTTGCTGCCGGACAGGGAAAATACCCTGGTATACCGCCTGTACGGCCTGTTGGCTGAGGCCTTCAGGGAAGAGCTGTTTCTGGGCCTGAAAGCTGAAGTCCGGCTCGGGCGCGGCGGCGGCTATGTGTTGAACAGGTTGCTGGAAGAAAAGGATGACGGCTGTTTTTTGGGCGTCCTGCAGTTTCCTTCCTTCATCTTTCTTTCAAGCCTGCGCGACAGGCTTTACGACGATGCCGAGATAGAGCCGGCGGTCGTCCTCGCCGCCGTTCCCAACGCCCTCTGGGTTGCGGAATCAGGTCCCCTGCGCAGCCTGGACGATTTTATCCTCAAGGCCCGTGAAGAAGCGGGCAAAAGCGGCGGACGCATTGTCACGGCGGGGGTCGGGCGTTATACGGACCAGAATATGGCAAGCCGCAAGCTGGAGCGGGCGGCGGGCATAGGCACGGCCTATCTGCCCCTTCTCGGAGCGGCGGAATGCGCGGAAGCCGTGCTCGCAGGCAAGGCCGCGGCCTGCTGGGGCTATGCCGTCCCCGCGGAAATGATGCCCGGCCTGCGGCCTCTGGCCGTCGCTTCCGGGCAGCGCAGCCCGCTTTGGCCCGATGTGCCGACCTTTCAGGAAAGAGGCTGCCTCATGTCCGATTACGCCTGGTTCGGGCTGGGGATTCGGGCTTCGGCCCCGGAAAGCATCCGCGCCAGATGCCTGGAAAGCCTGTCCCGCGTTATGCGGAACAAAAAACTGCTTGCGGGAATGGCGGCCCTCGGTTTCATGCCTCCGGCCGCCGCTCCGGGGTCCGATGCGGCGCGCCTGCTGCCCGGACGGTTGCGTGAGGAGGCTTTGCGCCTCTTGTCCGACTATCCTCTGATCCCGCGGCAGGAACGTCTGCCCGGACAGCCCGGACCCGCCGCGCCGTGAGCGCGGAGCGCCCCTTTCTCCTGCCCTGCATAGCGGGCGCTACGGGCACGGGCAAAAGCGAGGTCGCCTCGGCTCTGGCCGATGTTCTGCCCGTCGGCATCATCAATGCCGACTCCCGTCAGGTCTATGCGGATTTCCCCCTGATCACCGCACAGCCGGGACGCGCGGAACGGGAGGGTTGCCCGCACCGTTTATACGGTTTTCTGCCCACGCGGGAAAAGCTCGGGGCCGGGGCCTATGCGCGGCCGGCGGAGGAGTGCATAGGCGAAGAACGCGCCGCCGGCAGGGTGCCGATCCTTGTCGGGGGCACGGGCTTGTATTTTCGTGCCTTGCTGGAAGGCATCGCCCCTATTCCCGGGACCCCGGCGGAGATCTCCGCCCGCATTCTGGAGCGTTGCCGGAACGAGGGCAGCAGGAAGCTGCATGCGCAACTTGAAGGCCTGGACCCCGACTACGCCCGCAAGATCCATCCCCATGACCGGCAACGCGTCTGCCGCGCTCTGGAAGTCATTGAGCATACCGGCATGCGCTTTTCCTGGTGGCATGCCCGGCCTGTGCCGCCCAAACCTTTCCGGGCGCTGAAGATAGGTCTCGCCCTGCCGCCGCCGGAACTGGAAAAGCGCCTGGAGCGGCGTATTGACGGCATGCTTGCGGGAGGAGCCGTAGAGGAGGCCCGCGCCGCCCTGGAGCGCTGCCCGGATCCGCATGCGCCGGGCTGGTCCGGCATCGGCTGCGCGGAGCTTTTCCGGCATCTTTCCGGAGAACTGAGCCTTGAGCAATGCCGCGCCCTATGGCTCAAAAATACCCGCGCCTATGCAAAGCGCCAGAACACCTGGTTCAGTGCGGACAAGGAGATCAGGTTTTTTCGACCGGAAGCAAAGGGGGAAATCGCGGACTTTGTAGCCGCAGCCCTTGAAGCATTTCAAAGTTGAAAAGACCCTGATCGGGGTTCTACCCCGAACCCCGCCGGGGGAAACCACTACAAGATTTTGTCCGCCTTCACTTTGTTCAGGGCGGACAAGCCCCGATCCCCCTCAAGTATAGCCTGACGAAACGTAGTTTCGCCTCCACCTGCAGGACGGGCGGCGGCGCTGTCTCTGCCGGCTCCATCCGTAAACCGGAAAGATCGGCTGACGACTGGGGATCGGCGCATCCGCCGCTTGAGCATTTACGAACGGAAGCGGGGAATCAGCGCGCCTTGGGAGCACCCTTGAGCGATCTGTCGATAAAGTCGCTTACCGCGCGCATGTCCGAACCGTCTATTTTCCGGGTCACGTTCTGCATGACGTTTTTCAGCTTGCCGCCGTGAACGCCGTCGGCATAGCCGCGCAACTTCACAAAAATCGCGTCGGTGCTTTCCCCGGCCAGGGGAGCGAGGCCGCCGGCGGGTTTCGAGCCGTCCTTGCCGTGACAGCCGGCACAGTGTTCCAGGTAAATTTCCTGCCCGCTGCGCGCGGCCAAAGCTGTGGATACGGTCAGGACGCACGCCGCGACAAGGATGATGATTTTTTTCACATACTTTCCTTTATATCTGCCGTCGATGTCTTGTCTGCCGCCGGATCTGCGGAATTACACCCATACCATACCGGGAAAAGGCTTTTTCGTCAACAGCATTTGCGCTTGAGCATCTGCGTTTGAGACAGCCGCTTATGGCGGGCAAAGCCCTTATGCAGCCGGAGCATTTTACGCTTGAGATTATCGCTTACGGCCGGCAAAGCCCGCCTGCTCCAATCTCGCGGCGCGGGTTTGCAGACAGCCTCCGTTACGCTTTTCAGCATAACGCTTGCATTTATGCCCGCGTATGCTATCAATGCGTGAACGGCAGGGATATGCCGACGCCCGTCGGTCGCGTGTGACAGGAAACGTCGTACCTGCGCGATGTTCCGCTACGGGGACGCCCGGAGCGCACTTTTAATTCGAAGGGGTTTGTCTATGAAAGCATTGGTCAGGTTTTTCGTAAACGTCATGCAGAAATACCTGCCTGACGCCTTCCTGTTCGCCGTCATTCTAACCTTCGCGGCTTTTCTGGCGGCATGGGCACTCACGGATAAAAGTTTTATC
>JAISRC010000174.1 GCA_031273845.1 Desulfovibrio sp. | reverse complement strand
GACCAAGTGGCTCTTGCAGGCATCCTTCGGCGTCTATTTACGTCAATTCCTTGTCTGTTCTCCAAACTTTATGCCTTATTGCTCGGAAAGATTGTTGATTGTCCGACAGACTCCTAGCGCTTGAGCGGACCGGGCAAGGGGCGCGGCAAGCCCCCCAGAACGGCATCGACAGCTTCCGACGCAGGGGGGGGGGGCGGCAGTTGCCGGTCCGAATACTCCGCCATGCAACGGTCCATCTCACGCACAATGTCCCCGTCCACCAAACCCCTGCACGCCATGCCGTCGAGAATCTCCATGGTTTCCTTGTGTCCCCGGCTCGCGTGATACGGCCGCGTTTCGCTCACGCCCTGATAAATGTCCAGACAGGCCAGCAGACGCCCGTTGAAATCCAGATCGCCCGCGCTTTTCCCGAAAGGATACCCGCTCCCGTCCAGCTTTTCATGGTGCGCCGCCGCCCATGTGCAAATATCCCCGAAGCCGTCCACATCGACGAGCAGATCATGGGTGCCGCGCACATGCTCCTTGATGACGGCAAATTCCTCGTCCGTCAGGGATCCCGGCTTTTCCAGGATGCTCAGGGGCGTCGAGAGTTTGCCCAGATCGTGGAGTGCGGCCGCAAGGTACAACTGCGCCCGGTGCACCGGCTCATAGTTGCAGACCCCGCCCATCAGCCAGGCCCGGTTGGCGATCTGTGTGGAATGCTGTCCGGTAAAACGGGATTTGTAGTCTATGATGCGTGCGGTAAGCGCGGCAAGACGGAACACCGCCGCGTCCTCAACCCCGACAAACCAGGGCGGGATCATTCTCTCCACAGTGTCCCGGATATGCTCGTCGCGCAGTTGCTCAAGCGTGTCCCCGGCCAACGCACCGCACATGGCCTCCGCGGCGCTTCGGGTAAAGGCTCTCCCCGATTCGGCAGCAACCCGCGCGCGCAACTTCTCCAAGTTGCTCCGGGGCACGCTCTGCAGGCGGTTTGCCTGGTCCAGGACATCGGCTGCGGCGATCAGCGCCGCTCCCAAGGGAAACTCCCCCTCCTTCCGGCCGAAACCGCCCGTCCCGTCCGCGCGCTCGTGATGATAGAGCACGAACCCGCTCACGTCGCAGGCCATGGGAAGCAGGTCCACGTTGCGTTGCCCGTAAATGCAGTGCAGGTACAGGCCTGCCTTGTTTTTAGGGTCGGATTTGTACTGCAGATACTCTGTGAGAGCGCTGTCGTGGAACAGTGCACAGGCGGCCAAGCCCGCGATGGAGGCCTCGTCCATGCCCAAACGCCGGCCCATGGCCGCGCAGAGCACCGCGACGCGTTTGCCGTGGTTCGTGCAGACCCCGAACAGGTCCCCCTCGACCATGTCCAGGGACACGCCTATGGCCCGGATCAACTGATCCATCCGTACCATCATATCTTTAACCCCCAGTGAAGCTCTAATACCATTTCCTATTCCTGATGTAACATAATGACTTATTTATATCTTGTATTACAATAGGTTATGTACACGGATTACGACGACAGCCGGAGGAAACGGTATAAGAAAATGCCGCTTTATTTTTCTAAAGCAATTTGATTTTGAAAAGTCTCCTCCGTCGCTTAACGGCGAAACACGGTTTCGCCCAAGCCTGCGAGGCGGGCGGCGGCACTTCGCGCTTACGCCGCGCACGGGAACTTTTACGCAAATTATCCGCCTTTTGTCCAGTGTGATGTCGCAGTTCCCCTGCCGCTCCGTTGTGAAAACCGCAACGCAATAAGCGTGTTTTTTTGCTTTGCCCGCGTCGCTTTTGTACGGCGCATCGTCCTTCGGCCGGCGACTCGTGCCGCTTGCCGTGACGCAGGAGAGTCTTTTTGCAAAAAACCTGATGCATCGGGGAAAATTTTCCCGCCGCCTCTTCCCTATTGTAAAATCATGCTGATACTATAAGCAATTTATACGCGAGGTATACCGTCATGGACAGTGAATCCTTCACCGAAAAAACCCGGCAGGCGATCATGGAGGCCCAGAATTTGGCCCTTCGCTTCGGCCGGCAGCAGGTCGAATTCGAACATCTTGTCCTGGCCCTGCTCCGCCAGGAAGACGGCTTAGCCCGCAGACTCCTGGAAAAGGCCGGTATCCCGCCCGACGACTATGAATCCGCTCTGGAGCAAGAACTGAAAAAACTGCCCTCGGTAAGCGGCCCCGGCGCCGACGCAGTAGGCCTGACCATGAGCAATGCCCTGCGCCTGGCCCTTATCCGGGCGGGGGACGCGGCCAAGCGCATGAAAGACGAATTCACAAGCGTCGAACATGTTTTTTGCGAAGCGGCGGGCGAAACGCCTCCGAGCATACTCGGCCGCGTCAACGCCCGCTTCGGCGTCAACAGGGAACGCATCCTCACGGCCATGAGCGCAATCAGAGGCAACCGGCGCGTGACCGGGCCCAATCCCGAAGACAGTTACGAAGCTCTGACCAAATACGGACGCGACCTGGTGGAACAGGCCCGCCTGGGCAAACTCGACCCCGTCGTCGGCCGCGACGCCGAAATCCTGCGCTGCATCCAAATCCTCAGCCGCCGCACCAAAAACAACCCCGTGCTGATCGGCGAGGCCGGCGTCGGCAAAACCGCCGTCGTCGAAGGACTGGCCCACCGCATACTCAAGGGTGACGTGCCTGAAGGGCTGAAAAACCGCTCCGTATTCGCCCTGGATATGGGAGCGCTCATAGCGGGCGCCAAATACCGGGGCGAGTTCGAAGAACGCCTGAAAGCCGTGCTCAAGGAAGTTCAGGATTCGGACGGCAAGATCATTCTCTTCATAGACGAACTGCACACCATCGTCGGCGCGGGACGCACGGACGGGGCCATGGACGCGGGCAACCTGCTCAAGCCCCTTCTGGCGCGCGGGGAACTGCACTGCATCGGCGCCACGACCATAGACGAATACCGCAAGTATATCGAAAAAGACCCGGCCTTGGAACGCCGCTTCCAACCCCTGCCGGTGGAGGAACCTTCCAGGGAAGACGCAATTTCCATCCTGCGCGGGCTGAAAGAACGCTTTGAAGTACACCACGGGGTGCGCATCGCCGACTCCGCCGTTGTCGAAGCCGTGCTCCTCTCCGCCCGCTGCATCAGCGACAGACGGCTCCCGGACAAGGCCATAGACCTTATGGACGAGGCGGCCGCCATGATCCGCACGGAAATAGACTCCCTGCCTGCCGAACTGGACGAGGCCAAACGCAAAATCATGCAACTGGAAATAGAACGCGAAGCCCTGCGCCGCGAAAGCGACGCCGCCTCGCGCGAACGCCTGGAAAAACTCGAAAATGAACTGGAAAGCCTGCGCGCAACCCATGCCGGGCTTACGGAACAATGGGAAAAGGAAAAAAAAGGCCTCAACCGCATCCGCGAACTGAAGGAAGAAATAGAACGCGCCCGCCGGGACGCGGAAGAGGCCGAGCGCGCCTATGACCTGAACCGCGCAGCCGAACTCAAATACGGCGTCATTCAGGGGCTGGAAAAAGAACTGGCCGCCGCCGAAGCCGCCGAGGCCGCCGGACAGTCCGACTCTCCCCGCCTGATCCGCGAGGAAGTGACCGCCGACGACATAGCCCAGGTCGTGGCCCGCTGGACGGGCATCCCCGCCTCCAAACTCATGGAAAGCGAACGGGAAAAACTCCTGCGCCTTCCGGAAGTCCTGCACGAAAACGTCGTCGGCCAGGACGAGGCCGTTCAGGCGGTATCCGAGGCTGTCATGCGCGCCAGGGCCGGTCTCTCGGACAGAGGCAGGCCGCAGGGCTCCTTCATTTTCCTGGGACCGACGGGGGTCGGCAAGACGGAACTGTGCAAAACCCTGGCCCAAGCCCTTTTCGACAGCTCCGAAAACATGGTCCGCCTGGATATGAGCGAATATATGGAAAAGCATTCCGTATCCCGGCTCATAGGCGCGCCTCCCGGTTACATCGGCCACGACGAGGGCGGCCAGCTTACCGAGGCCGTGCGCCGCAAACCTTACAGCGTGCTGCTTTTCGATGAGGTGGAAAAGGCGCATCCGGACGTTTTCAACGCCCTGCTGCAAATTCTCGACGACGGCCGGCTGACGGACAGCCGGGGTCGTACCGTGGACTTCCGCAACACCATCATCATCATGACCTCCAACATAGGTTCCCCTCTCATGCTCGAAGGCATCACCCCGAAAGGGGAATTCCGGCACGGGGTCCGCGAGGCGGTGATGGGCGAACTGCGCGCCCATTTCAAACCCGAATTCCTGAACCGCGTGGACGGCATTGTGCTCTTCAAACCCCTGTTGCCCGCCCAGATGGAACGTATCGTGGATATTTTCATGAAGCGCCTGCGTCTGCGCCTTGAGGAACGCGGCATAGATCTGGAATTGAGCCCTGCCGCACGCGCCTTCGCAGCCCGCGCCGCCTATGATCCGGTCTACGGCGCCCGCCCCCTGCGCCGCTATATACAGCAGGAAATAGAAACGCCTCTGGCCAGAGCCATCATAGCAGGCGAAATCCGCAACGGTCGAAAGATCCTCGTGGACACCGAAGGGGACAAACTCGTATTCAGGACGCTTCAAAATTGAAAAGGTGACGGTATCCCTCAAGGCAAAGGCGGAAGATGGCCAGAATACTATACGGCGTGCAGGGAGACGCGAACGGGCATATCAGCCGCGCCCTGGCCGCGGCGGAACTATTTTCCGGGCATGAATGGCTTTTCGCGGGCGGCGGAGCGGCGGCCCAGGCCCGCGATGCCGGACACGCTTACGAGGCCCTGCCGATGATCGCCACAGAAGTGCGCGGCAACCGCGTCCGCATCCTGCCCTCCCTGCTGAACATGGGCCGCGTCATCGCCGGCCGGGACGCATGGGTGCGGAAGGTCGGAGAGATCATCAGGAGCTTTGACCCGGACCTGATACTGATCGATTACGAATATTTTATCCCCAGAGCCGCGAACGCTCTGGGCAGACACTGGTTCAGCCTGGACCACCTGCACATGATCGTGCGCTCCCAGGCGCCGCGCATAGCCGGCCAGACGCCCGCCCGCCTGATGATGACCACGGCCATGCGTGTTTACATGCCGGCTCCGGAGCGCTGTCTGCTGGTTTCCTTCCATGCGCAGCCTCTTCTTTATCCCCTGCGGGATGAACTGTTCGCCCCGTTGCCGCGTTCCGATGCCGTGTCCGCCGGTGTCGCTTCCGCCGGGCACGACCCCGGCGGACACGCGCTTGTCTATCTGCCCGGATGCGATCTCGGCGCGATAATCGCTTCTTTCGGCTCACGACGCCGGGAATTCAAAATTTACGGGCACGGCGCAAGGCCTGCATCCGGCAATCTGTCTTTCCGGCCTGCAGGACGGGAGTCCTTTCTGGAAGACCTGGCCTCCTGCGCCTATGTCGTTTCTTACGGAGGACACGGCCTGCTCAGCGAGGCGCTTTTTCTCGGCAAACCCTGCCTCTGCCTGCCCCTGCGTTTCCAATACGAACAGCACTGGAATGCTTATTTCGTGCAACAGAACGGTTACGGGAGGTATCTGCCTTCCTTCGACATCCCTCCCCGTGCCCTGGACGCATTCGAGCATTCCCTGGAGGATTGCAGCCGGCGTATCACAGCCGGAAATTTCGACGGCAGGCAACGGCTCAGGCAACGCCTGGGCGCTTTGCTGGGCGATACGGCAAATGCGGTTGCATGCTGAGGCGAACTGTTCACTTCTGCCGCATCTTTTTGCCCATCCCCTTTTTAAAGCTTGCCGTCAACCGTTCGAATTCGTCTTTTGACAGTGTGCGCAACAGATCGGACAAAGGATTGGTGAAAGCCTGTTTCGACCGCGGAGAATTGCCTTTGGACAGGTCTCTGAATACCCTGCGGGCATATTCGATTCCCGGCGTCATGCGGCGTCGTGGAATTGCGTCCAAAACGGAGCGAACACAGTCGATGATTTCCTTTTTTCTGTCGGTCTGCTTGATGCCTTCAACGGCTTGTATCACGTCATCCCAGAGGTCCTGGGAGTCAAAGGCCGACACGGAACGTTCGAAAAGCGGACGCATTATCCGGCTGTCTGCCTGAGGCCATGCCGTCAGCAACACAAAAAGTCCGGCGCGGAATTGGGCATGCATCTGTTCCGCTTCATTGTCGGCGCTTCGCTCCGATTTGTCGGCGAGAGGGCCATGTCCGCCCTTCTGCGTATTTGCTGGCTGCCTTTGCAGGATATCCTGAAAATCGCGTCTGAGTGTCTCATCGTCAGACAGCCGGCGGCGGCCCATTCCATGGCATAAGCGGCAAAAAGCCCAGGGAAGACTGTCGGCGGGAAGGTATTTTGCCAGGATGTCCAACACCGGCCCCTCCATCAGCCGATCCCAGGGAGTTGCGGACTGTCCTTCCACTGTTAAGATGCCCGAACTGATAACGGCAAACAGTATCCAGAGGTTTGCCAGGCGAGAAAAAGCATCCGGCCTGAGCATGGACGCCAGTTCGTCGAACTTCGCCGCCTTGAGGGGATGGAAGACAAGATACTGAAGCATCTCCCAAATTTCATCCTTTATTAAGGACAGGGGCAGACGATGGGCCGCCGCTGAATTCCGGATATTTTTCAGATAGCCCATCCTGAGCGCCAACATAACCAGTCCGGCATCGGTCTGGCTTTCGTAGGGAATATCAAGCCGGCTTATAAACGGCAGATATTCGTTGCTCTGGCTCAGAAGCATGTCTTCCAACATTTTGGCCATCGGAGCAGGCCATGGGGACTCGGGCCTTCTCGCGCGTCCGATATCCGTCACGGTTTTTATCCGGTCCAGATTCGTCCGCGCCGATGTTTCGCGCAAAAAATTTTCATTCTCAATACCTTCTTCACACACGCAGAGAAAGGCCAGAAGGTATCTCACCTGTTCAGGCCAGCGTCCGTGTTCTTCAGCTTGGGTCAACCAGAACAGGCGAGGTTTGCCGGAAGACCGGAGCACGACCCGCCGGAAGACGTCCGACAATGCCGGGTCTGTGCTTCGGTCAAATGCCAGTCGCAGAGTCCGGGCGGCAATTTCCCAGTCCCGCCCGAATTTCCGGCCGCCGAGGGAGCAGAAAAAATCCCATATGCCCGATACTGCCGGATGCATGCTTCCATCAGCCAATTCTCTCAGCAGGCGGTGCTTTTCCAGCCAACTGAGGTCTCGCATATCATCCGCATGATTTCCCCGCTTTTTTTGCAAATCACGCAAAAGCACAGCCTGAACCCGGATGCTTCGGGCAGCATCTTCCGCCGCTGTGCCTGCGGCTATATTCTTAAATTCTTGGGCAAGCTGAAGAAAATTTGTAAAGGGCGTCAGCGTACCGGCCCCGGACAGGGCGGCAAAGCGGGTCTGGAGCTTTTTCAGCAACGCCGCGCCCGGAGATTGGGCATGGCGGCCCCGTTTTTTTGGTTTGGATGCCGCCCGGGACAAAGCCGATCTCAGTTCCCGCCAGGGAACGGGCAGTTGCTCTTCAGCAACCAGAGGGGAGAGCCTGGTTGAAGCGTCTGCCCGCATGTTCAGAAAGTCCAGAGCTACCCGGGCTATATCGGCTTTCGCGGCACTCCCGGTTTCGTTCAGCAAGCGCGAAGCAAACTCACGGGCCGAATGCAGATCGCGGTTGATGAACAACGCCTTGGTCAGACAGTTGTAAAGCACGTCCGGCCAGCGCTGCACCCAAGGCGTACGGGATGAAGCTTCCGGATCGCGCAGGTAAAGAGCGGCGAACGTTTCCCATTTTGCCGCCTGCCAATGTCCGGCAAGACGCTCCTTCAGCGAGAGATTGCGCTGAACGGGCTTTTTCTTTTTTTTGGCCATCGCCTCAAACTTTATCCATCAATGTCAGAAGGCCATCTTCCAATGCATCAAGTTCGGAACTGTCTTCAACCAAGGCCTTTTCATAGCGTCCCAGAAGATCGGCAAGCTGTTCCCTGTTCTCGCCCTCAATCTTTTCCAACAGCGTGCGCGCCCGTTTAATGACAAAATTTATGCCCACGGCGGTCTGAGCGCCGGTCCGTTCGTTATCTTTTTCAGCATTGTTTTTGCCTTCGGCGGAGGCATCGTCACCGTCAAGGTCGAATAAATCAAGTTCCTGGGTCAACTCAAGCTGCGGGTTGCGGCTGTCAAATTCCACCTCGGTGCGGCGGCTGTATCCTTTCTGTTCGGCAACCATGTGAACCATCCCGTTGAGATCATAGGAATATTCCACCTCGATGGGGCAGTGGGCATCGGCTTTGGCCAGCGCCAGGTCGGCCACGCCGATCAGGACATTGTCCTCAGGATACAGTTCCTCTCCCTGGTAGACTTTCAGCCTGACACTTTCCTGATTACCGACTACGGTTGCAAAGCGGCGGGAACGGGCAGCCGGAATAACGGCGTTGCGGGGAATAATGGGAACGCATTCCTCCTGCCCGGTATAGGAGGACAGCGCGGCAAGGCTCAAGGTATGGGCGGTGACATCCAGAAGAATCTGCTCGACGTTTTCACCGTTGATAATGCCGCCGTCAATGGCCGCTCCCAAGCTTACGCTGAGGTCCGGGTCCGCGACCGCTATTTGGGCGTCGGCAAAAATTTCTTCCAGCCGTTCGGCAACAGCCGGCATTCGGGTCATTCCGCCGACCGGGATAATCCGGTCAATGTCATCAGGTCGAAGGCGTGCCTCATCAAGCGCCTTTCTGACAAAATCAGTCGTCCGGTCCAGCAGATATCCGGTCAGTTCCTCAAATTCCTCCCGCGAAATTTCCAGGCTTACGGTACACGGGCTGCCGTCCGGGGTGGGAATGTAGGCTTCTTCGATAAGCGACTGCGCTTTTGTGGACAAGGCTATTTTGGTCTGTTCAGCGGCGGCGTTCAGACGGGCCATAGCAGGCCGGTAGCCCCGCAAATCAGGGCCGTCGTTTTCACGAATTTTTTCCAGCAGCAAGTTCACCAGACATGCGTCGAAATCGTCGCCTCCCAGGCGGGTGTCTCCTGTGCTGGCCAGAACTTCAATAATGTCTCCCAGCCGAAGGATGGAAACGTCAAAGGTGCCTCCTCCGAGATCATAGACCAGGGCATGCTTCCAGCTTCCGCCGCCGATAGTCCGGCCTTCGGTTTCGACGCGCAACTGATCATAGAACAGGGCCGCCGCTGTAGGCTCATTGATAATGCGTTCCACCGTCAGGCCGGCTTGTTTGCCGGCTTCGATGGTGGCCCGGCGCTGGGCATCGCTGAAATAGGCGGGAACGGTGATGACCGCGCGCTCGACTTTATGGCCTTCCAGCCTGTAGGCCTCATCGCGCAGATAACCGAGAATTTTTGCTGAAATTTCCTCCGGAGTAAATTCTTTCCCGCCCAGCGAAACGGTTTCGTTTTTTCCCATCAGTCGTTTGATTGATTTGACGGAGTCATCGGGAAAGGCGACAGCACGGTTCAGGGCTTTGCGGCCCACTATGAGCGTATCTCCGTCAAGGCTGACCACTGAAGGCGTCAACCCGTTGTCGTCAATAGGGATGACCCGCGGTTTGCCGTCTTGCAAGACAGAAAGACAACTGTTGGTAGTGCCGAGATCAATCCCGTAAATTTTTCCGTTTCCGCTCATGGCTTGCTCCATTCAATATGCGTAATATCTATCTGTTCAAGAATCCTATCCATTTCCTCGGCTTCGGGTTCTTCTTCCAGAAGCGGCGCAAGGGAAGAAAAGTCGGTTTTTCTATCAGTCTGCAAAGTCGGCAGATCGCCCCAGAGCAGTCCGGCCAATTCCAGGGGAGACTTCATCGAACGCACTGTGGTGAAGATTTCGTTTACAAAATCTTCGTCAAGGCTCAGGCAACGATAGGCTGCATGAACGGCGGCAAACTTTTCGGGAAAATGCTCCGGAGGGTAGCGACGCACCAGGCGCGCGTATGCCTGACGGATTTCCCCGGGTGTGGCCTGAGGAGAAAGATGCAAAACGGAACAGGAGGATTCCAGCATAATGGCTCCTAGGAATTCGGACGATTGACGATTACGGAAGCGTAGCGCAAAACGCGACCGTGGGATAGAAAACCGGCCCGAACAATCTCCAGAACGCTGTTTATGGGGATATCCGGTTCAAATCGGACATGGCAGGCTTCATGCCGGTCCGGATTGAAAGGGACGCCGACGTCGGCGATCAATTCCAATCCGAATTGCTCCAGAAGGATGTTCAACCGGCGGGAAAGTATTTCCATTTCCGGTGAGTCCGGAGATGCCCGGTGCCATGACGCAAAGGCTTCGGCGAAGGAGATAGCGGCTTCCGTCGGCGGAGAGGAGCTGTACATCTTTTGCAGATAGGCCAGCATGGACGCATGCTGATCAAGCATGTTTTCCAGAGCGGCCTGACTGCGACGCTCCCGCCGCTCAATATTTTGCAGACGTTCGTCCAGGCCGTCCAGACGCGTTTCCAGAGAAACGGCCAGTTCGGAAAGGACTGAGGCAAAATTTTTCGCGGATAAAAAACCCAGCATAGACTATAAACTTTCCTTCAGCCTTTGCCGGGCGTGAACGTCTCTCAATCTTGGGCAGAAAGAGCGGCACTTTCTGGATATCCGGGCCGGCAGGGTCAAATCCGTGATCCGGGTGATACGCGCCCCGGCTCACACAGCCAAATTCAGCCAAGGTTGTATAGCCTCTCACCCGGCCGTTGTCCACCATCTCCCGTGGATGTGTCAGGGCAATTGAGCGCAGTGAGCAACATATTGAAATATAAAGATAAATTTTGAGGTGTCGATTTAAAATTCTTGTTATTTTAAAATGTTATCGTATTTTTCACCCGGTTGCCCCGGCAGATGTGTCGAGAGCACATGAGTATTTTCAATGCATATATCTGCAGTACTACAGCAGGTGCCGGCGGTATTGGAAGATATGCCGGGCGGCGAAGAGCAGAAAAAGGATACCCGAGCCAGCATGCAGACGCCTTGAAAACAGAACGCTCCCCGCGCAGACCACGGCGCTGAGTCCGAGTAAGCGCAATTCCGTTTCGCGCTTCAGGATACACGGCGTTTCAACGCCGTGTCCGGCCGTGTCGCCGCAACGCGCCCGCAGGGCGTCGACGGCCGCAAGCAGCGTCGCCTCGGGCAAAACCTCCGGGTCATACTCCAGCAGCAGACTCCCGATACGGCTGTTGGGAACGATCCGCAATACGCCCGGCTGAATTTTGATCAACTGCACGAGACCGTGCAGAGTTTCCGGGTCAGTCAACGCTCGGGCGCGAACCCGGATGCGTCCGTCGATGAAACTGGTGATCATGGCTCATTCCTTTACAGGATGGGTAAATTGGAGGGTTACAACATGCTGATGTATCACGCATAAGTTACTGGACACTCCACTGCTCTGCCGCCGCAACCCGCAGATTTCCATGCGGAAATCTGAACGCGGGCCGTCGGACCGATGCGCCGCGAAACGCCGTCGTCGGTGAATTGCTCCAAGCCTCGACGCACTTCCTCTCTAAGGGATAATGAAAATCACTGTCAATGAAAATATCGGACGGTAGCCAAAAAATCAAGCCGTTATGGTCCAAAATCATAACGGCTTGATTTTTTCTTTTACGGTCCAACCGTCAGAAACGGCGCTTGAACCGATTTATACCTGGACGTTATTCTTAATCATTTCCATGAGGATAAGTTGCGCCGTTTCCTCGTTCAGGGTGCCGGCATCATAGTTGCCGTTTGTTATCTCAACATTGATACTTTTCATCACATCGCCGCTTTCACCCTTGATGTTCAATCTGACGCCCTCATCCCCAAACATGGCCTGCATGCTGAAGCCGCTTCCGACATTTACCGTAACGCTTGAATCAGCGTTATTCCATGTGCCGCCGCCGAGCAGGCTGTCCAGGGAATTTTCATCCGTTGTATCCAGAATGTCGCCCAGCACCAGATAATCTTCGCCCAAGGTAAAGTCCCGGATATTGTCATGGAAGACGACGGCATCGCCGCTCGGGTCCGCCTTGCTGTAAACAAAGAGGTCATTCCCTTCGCCGCCGTATATGACGTTGCCACCCGCACCGCCATAGATTACATCGTTGCCGGAATCGCCATAGAGTACGTCATCGCCGGAACCGCCATGGATTACATCGTTACCCGCGCCTCCGTGAATGGTATCGTTGCCTGCGCTGCCGTGAACGGCAGCGTTGTCCGCGCCGCTTACCACGCCGCCGTGACCATGCGCCTCCTGCCCGGCAACAGCGCCGCGCTCAACATGCTCGTCCGCCTGCGCTCCCTGCGGATTTTCGGGCAGCCCGCCACGAGCTGTGCCCCTATGCGCAAGGTCATCGGAGGACACAACCGAACGGGCAACGCCGGCAGTCACAGTGTCGTCATCGTCATGGACGGCAACGGCGTCGGAAGACATCACCGAAGGAGCAACGCTGGCGGCCATGGTGCCGTCATCGTCATGGACAGCCAGGGCGGCAGGACTGATCAGTTTGGGGTCGCCCAGGAAGAGGTGCCCGGAGTCGCTTCCTTTTTTGTTCGTAGTAAAGGCAAATTCCACCATAGTCTTGTCCAGGTCCACGCCGCCGGCGGCCTCAAAGCGGTAGTTGCCGCTCGTATCCGCAATCAGGGTGCCATTTTCCGTTTTTATGCTCAGGCTGCTTCGGTTGCCGAAATCATAGCTTTTTCCGTTGTAGATGATGGAGGTCAGGAAATCACTGTTGTCCGTCAGCATGTCGCCTCTGTAGCCGGGGTAATCCGTCAGCATAACATCGCCGAGGAGCATATGGGGGTTTCCCGCACCCTGGTCGGCATTGTACCTTCCCACGTTCATTTGCCCGATCGTCAAGGTATATTGCTTATCCACGGGGGATGAAGGCAAATTGATGCGGGCGATGCCGCTCGCTTCGTTCGGACCCTGAGCCAGCAATCCGCCGGAGATGATTTTGTCGTTCTGATCCTTAAGCACCCAGAAGCCGGCGTCATCACCGTGCGCGGCATCCCCGCCCTTGAAAGACCAGCCGAAGTTGATTTCGCCGCCGCCGGCGGTGAAAGACCTGGACACGAGGTTCCAGTCATAATTGTTATAGGGATGCAGATCGCCCTGCTTGTCGGTCGCTATCCCCACCATGTTCATGAGGATGTTGTCCACATAGTCATTTGCCCTGTTGCCGGTCATTCCGGCAGGCACGCCGAAGGCATGTTGCAGGAATTGCGTATCATAGTCCGCATCACCCTTTGAACTGAATTCACCGCAATCCTTCATATACAGACAGGCTTTACCTGCCCCGCTCACAGCGGGCACCGGGGGAAGGTCGATTGTCGCCCCGCCGTCCCCGTAAGCATACAAACTGTTGCTGTTGTATACCTTGTCAAAGAGGTGATCCTGCCAGCCTTGATTTTCCGGATCAGTGGGCATCCAGAGACCGACCGGCCGGGTGAACTCGCCCGTGCCGTTGCTGTTCAGGTTGTTCCAGCGGCTCAGAGCGTTGTCGGCCGGATACACAGGGGAAGAGTTGAAGCTGTTGTCCGGCGCCGGTATCGGTGTGGGCGCGGGTGCCGGTGTCGGTTCGGGCGTGGGTGCGGGCGTGGGTGCCGGTGTCGGTTCGGGTGTGGGTGCCGGTGCGGGTGCGGGTGCGGGTGCGGGCGCGGGCGCGGGAGCCGGCGCGAGGCTGGTCCACCCGTTTTCGTTGTCCGCGGTCATGGGGTTGTTAAGTTCTGCTCCTTCCACGGGGCTGAAATTCTCGACTATGCGGCTGAAAGCTCCAAGGCCTTTCCCCAGGCCCAAACGATCAACGCCGTCCAGCAAAGAACCGGGATCGTCGCTGTATCCGCCTAGTCCGCCGGAAGCTGAGCCGGGGCCGGCGGCGGTTTCGAGTTCAATGTCGAAAGAGGCCAGCAGATCTTCGGCCGAAATTACCGTTCCGTCCGGCAGTAAAAAATCAATGCCGCCTGCTTTGACAAGTTCAAAGAAGTTACTGATGGTAACCGTTCCGCCTTCCGGCAGAGTGAATACAAGATCATTGTCCTGCCTTGCCGCGCCGTCGAGGTCGGCCGGGTCAAATTCAAGAGACGGCCTGGCGGATACGGCATCAAGGACAAAATGTTCATTTCCGGCCGGAGCGGGAATTCTGCTTGCGGCAGCGCCTGTTGACAAAGCAATGCGAGAAGTTTCCTGAGACATGTTTCCCCCATATCAGGTTTGGTCGGGCTGGTGTTTGCCGAGCGTTATATCTTATTCGTATCGGCCTGACGGCCGGCGTTCAGATTTCCATACGGAAATCTGTAATTGAGGTATAAACGTTCAGATGATCGCGGAGCGAATGCAAAGGCTGTGCCTGCCGGCACCTGCCTGCATCGGCAAGCGCCGCATAAGCCGGGGGGTCTGCGCCGCAAAAGCCGGTGCCGCAGTTTGCGGGCGACCGTTTACGCAGTTGCCCGGAGGCGTTTGCGCCGCGGACTCCTTTGGAAAGTATGCCGATATGTCGGTATAGTAATTGCCTGAGAAAAATATCTATGCTAGATAGAAGATGGAAAACCTGAAAATTTACAGAGTTCCATGCGGAAATCTGAAAGCCGCCCGTCAGGCCGGCGCGCCGCGAAGCGGCGTGAGTCAGCCGAAAACCACGTTTCTCGGCTGATGATCCTGCATTGGAAAGTTTACTTTCCAATGCAGGATATATAAGCGGAAAAACGCCTACACCCAAAAAAGATCAGCGGTTTTTTGCCTGAACGGCATAGTTGTTTTGCAATCAGGCATAGAAAGCGCGTGGAAATATGATGCAACGAAGGATGCCGCATGGATGATCGCCGGCCCCACATTTTTATCATTGACGAGGACAGTTCCATGCGCCTGTCTCTCAGGAACAGCCTGGAAAGCTTCGACTTTACGGTGCGGGATTTTGATAGCCCACAACAGGCTCTGGAGCAGATCGACGCCGTGTTTGACGGGGTTGTCCTTTGCAATGTGGGGATGTCGGGTATGGACGGCTTTAACCTGTTGCGCGAAATCAGGGACATTGACCGGGATCTGCCGGTTATCCTGATCTCCGGCCGCAGCAATGTGTCCATGGCGGTGGAAGCCATGCGCCGGGGGGCGTTTGACGTCATTGAAAAACCCTTTGCCGGGGATATGTTGCGGGACGTACTGCGTAGCGCCTTGGAAAAACGCGGACTTGCGCTGAATTTGCGCCGGACGCGCACGTATCCCGGCGCCGACCGGAGCCTGGGCGCCCGACTCGTGGGTGAACACCCGCTTATGCGCGACCTCAAACGCAAGATCCTGGATGTGGCGCAAACGCCGGCTCCTGTTCTGCTCTGGGGCGAAACCGGCACGGGCAAGGAAATTGCGGCCCGCTGTCTGCACGATTACAGCCCGCGCGCGGACAGGCCCTTCGTGGTGGTGGACTGCGCTTCCATACCCCTGACCTTGGCTGAAAGCGAATTGTTCGGCTATGTCAAAGGGGCGTTTACCGGCGCTGAACATAATCGTACAGGCAAGCTTGAAGCCGCCGACGGAGGTACTCTGTTTCTGGATGAAATCAACAGCTTGCCTTATGAACTCCAGGGGAAGCTGTTGCGCGCGCTGCAGGAAAAATTCCTGACCCCCGTCGGCGCAACGTCACCGCGCAAGGTGGATTTCCGCCTGCTGTCCTCCACCAATGAAGATCTGCGCCCGGCCATAGAGCAGAGACGTTTTCGCTCCGACCTCTTTTACAGGCTGGCCACCGTTGAACTGACGCTGCCTCCGCTGCGCGCACATAAAGAGGATATTCCCCTGCTTTTCAACCTTTTTCTGGAACACGCCGCCGCCGTATACGGCAGAGAGGTTCCACGACCCGGGCATGCGGACCTGGCTCTGCTCACAGCCTATTCCTGGCCGGGCAATGTCCGCGAACTCAGAAATATCGCGGACAGGTACATATTTTCCGGCGAAAAAGCGCTGGAAGCCCTTATCCTGCCCGCTTCTCCCGATGCCGCGCATCATTCGGCGGACGCTCCGACGCTGGCCGAACGCATCGCCGATTTCGAGCGGCACAGCATCTCCGACGCGATCCGGCGGCACAGGGGAGACATGTACGCCGTCATGCACGAACTTGGGCTGCCGCGGCGCACGCTCAACGAAAAAATGGCCAAACTCGGCGTTTCCAGAGAAGAAGCCTTGGGGCGCAAGGCAGGTTGATCCTGCAATTCCGAGTCGGCAGCGATATTGCGCTTGTCCGGAGCGAGTTTGCGCCAGCCATGCCGACGGAGCAAATTGTACGTCGCGGCTAGCCCGTCTTTAACAAAAACCGGCAAAAAAAGGCCGAAAAAACGACTTTTTTGCCGGTTTTTAGAAAAAAACATCAATTATTTCAATGGTCACACATCAAAAACTTCAAATGTTGTG
>JAISRC010000171.1 GCA_031273845.1 Desulfovibrio sp. | reverse complement strand
AAATATTTATAACATACTGAAATTATTATATACGGCTTTCATTGATCGGATTTGCTATATATAAAAATATCAGTATGTTACAGAAAATACATGCTTAAAGTCCGACAAACTCCTAGAGCGTTTTGCAAATGAAATTGTAAAATGCTCAGGCGGCGGAAACTTTCGCCTGTCCATGAGGCGTAGACGAAATTTACTTTCGCCGTCTACGCCGAGTGGAGCTTTCCAAAATCATTATGCTCTATACAGATGTAAACGGGGGGGTTACGCTTCCCGGCCGATACTGTTCAGTGCCCTGGCCAGACGGGAAATTTTGCGGGCGGCCTTGCGGCGGTGCATGGCGCCTTTGCCGGCGCTTTTGTCCAGTACCGACGTGGCGCGCGCAAAGGCGGCTTCAGCCTGAGGGGCGTCATTTGCCAGAACGGCGGCACGCACTGCCTTGACCGCGTTTTTAGCGCGGGTACGGACCGAGCGGTTGCGTTCGGCCCTTTTCAGGCTCTGTTTGTGGCGTTTGAGGGCGGACTTGTGGTTGGCCAAGAGAGTTCCTCCACTACGGAATAACGGTTGGGGTTGATGTCTTGCTTGGAGCACATTCTTTTTGTGCGTCAAGCATTACTGCACCGCGGCTTCTATGCCCCCGCCGGGTAAAAGTCAAGATGCGGGCGCGAGCAGGGCCGAGACGAAGCTTTCCGGGTCAAAGGGGCGCAGGTCTTCCATTTTTTCTCCCATGCCGACAAAAGACACGGGGATGCCGAAGGCGGCGGCGGCCACCGCCGTGCCCCCCCTGGCCGTTCCGTCCAGCTTGGTCAGGATGAGTTCGTCTATCCCGCAGCAACGGCTGAACATGCGTATCTGGTTCAGGGTGTTCTGCCCCGATCCGGCGTCCAGAACCAGTACGGTGCGGTGAGGCGCTCCGGGATGGGCCTTGCCTGCCGCTCGGCATATCTTGCCCAGTTCGTCCATGAGGTTTGTCTTGGTATGCAGACGGCCGGCAGTATCCACAAAAATTACATCACAGCCGTCGCGCAGGCCCTTTTGCAACGCTTCGTAGGTCACGGCCGCGGGGTCCGCGCCCTGTTTGCCGGCGTGAAAGGCCGCCCCGGCGCGCGCGGCCCATATTTCCAACTGCTCCACGGCTGCGGCCCGGAAGGTATCCGCCGCCGCCAGCAGGGTTTTTTTGCCCCGCAATACTTCGCGGTGGCATAGTTTGGCGATGGTCGTGGTCTTGCCCGCGCCGTTGACCCCGATAACCAGAACCACTTCCGGCGGGTTGACGGCGCTTATGCGGTGCACGGGCTTGAAAAGCTTGAGCAGCTCCTCGTGCAGGGCGGCGCGTACGCGCACGGTATCCGTGATGCCTTCCGCCGCGGCCCGGCCGCGCAGTTTTTCCGTCAGCCTGTGGGCCGTTTCAAAGCCGGTGTCGGCCAGGATCAGGGTTTCTTCCAGTTCTTCCCAGAAGGAGCCGTCCACGGCCCGGCCGGAGAGGAACAGACGGTTCAGACCCCCGGCAATGCGTTCGCGTGTGCCGGACAACCCCTGCGCCAGCTTCAGCAGCAGGCGGCTGCGCTCATCCTCTTCATCCTCCAGATCCAGGGCCAGGGCCAACCGGTACTGCAGCTCGGAGCGGAAATCCTCCAGGCTTTCGTACTCCATGTCCTCCAGCCAGGAGCGGAATTTACGGACAAAATCCCTCCTCTCCGCTTCGGGAGCTTCCAGGACGGCAAGGAGAAAGGCTATGCGGGAGTAAAGCAGGTCTCCCGCTCCGTCCACATCTTTGAGGATCACTTCCAGCCATGCGGAAAGGCGTGCATCGCAGGCGCGCAGTTTCACAAGCATGGCTGCTTCTTCCGGCGAAAAAGCCGAAGGCGCGTCCGCGCTTTCGGCGGACGCGCCGGAAAAGGGAGCGGTCCGCTCCGGGGAAGCGTCGAAAAATTTGCGTAGGGAGGAAAAAAAACCCATTTCAGCCGGCGGATGCGGATGCGCGTTTGCGGGCGGCCGCAGGCGCATGCCCGCGCCTTTCCATGCTCCGGCATTTTGAGCACAGACCCGTGAACTCCACTTCCACGCCCAGAATGTCGAAACCGGGGGAGCGGACGTTTGCCGGTGCCGTATCGGGTAGGGTGCCCATGATGTCCCCGATGCGCCCGCAGGCGATGCAGCGCACATGCACATGCGGCACGGTGTTGCCGTCAAAGCGCCTGCATGCGCCGGCGCGCTCCAGGCAAATCACCGCCCCGGAGCGCGTCAGCACCTCCAGATTGCGGTAGACCGTGCCCAGACTCAGGTCGGGCATTTTTTCCCGCGCCTTGGCGTAAATCTCTCCGGCTGTGGGATGTACCGGGAAGGCGCGCAGGGTATGCAGGATCAACGCGCGCTGCCGGGTATTTCTGGACAAAGGCATCTTTCAACCTTCCTGGGCCTTGTTCTGCCGGTATTCCGCCGTCACTTTTTCCGTAACCGGCGGCGGGGCTTCCTCGTAATGCGAGAATTCCACGGTAAAGCTGCCCTGTCCTCCGGTCATGGAGCGGAGATCCGGGGCGTAGCGCAGGATTTCGTTCATCGGGGCCAAGGCCTTTATTTCCGTGAAACCCGCCGTCGACTCCGATCCCTGCACTTTGCCTCTGCGGCTGGAAAGATCGCCGATCACGTCGCCCATGTAGGCGTCGGGTATGGTGATGGTGAGGGTGACAACGGGTTCCAGCAGGATCGGTTTGCAACTTTCCATAGCTTTTTTGAAGGCCAGGGAACCTGCGACCTTGAAGGCCATTTCCGATGAGTCCACGGTATGGTAGCTGCCGTCGTAAACTCTGGCTTTGAAGTCCACCATGGGGTAGCCGGCCAGAAAACCCCTGGCCGAGGCTTCCTGCACGCCCTTGTCCACGGCTGGGATATACTGGCGGGGGATGACGCCGCCCACGATACCGTCTTCAAAGACATAGCCGGACCCGCGTTCCAGTGGGCTGAATTCCACCCAGCAATCGCCGAACTGGCCGCGGCCGCCGGACTGCTTTTTGTGGCGTCCCTGCACCTGCGCCGTGCCCCGTATGGTTTCGCGGTACGGCACCTTGGGGGTTTTGAGCAGTATATCCACCTTGTAGCGGCGTCTGGCGCGTTCCACAGCGGTTTCGATGTGCATCTGGCCCATGCCGGAGACCAGAATGTCGCCCGTTTCCTCATCTCTGCCCAGTTTCAGGGCGATATCTTCGTCCAAAAGCCGTTGCACGGCGGCATAGACCTTGTCTTCCTCGCCTTTTTCCTTGGGGGCCAAGGCGTATGAAATAAGCTGGGGCGGCAGTTCCGGTGTTTTGAGGGCAAAGGCGAGTTTGTCGTCGGACAGGCTGTCCCCTGTGCGTGTGTTTTTCAGTTTGGCCAAGGCGACGACGGCGCCCGGTCCCAGGTTTTCCTTGCACTGAGTCTGGCTTTTCCCGAGCATGAGCATCGGTGTGCCCAAGCGTTCGTTGTCGCCGGTGCGCATGTTTTTCAGCACGCTGTCCGCGTTGATGCAGCCGGAAAGGACTCTGGCCAGGGAAAGTTGCCCGGAGAAGGGATCGGACAGGGTTTTGAGGATGAAGCAGGCCGCCGGGCCGTCCGCCGAGGGCGTGAGCGTTTTGCCGTCCCTGCCGGCAAAGGGGGGGTGTTCCAGACCGGAGGGCAGCAGGGTTTCGATCATGTCCAGCAGGGGGCCCGCGCCTTTGTTTTCCAGGCCGGAAACGGCGATCACCGGCGCCAGTCTGCCGGCGAGTACGCCCCGGCGCAGGCCGTCCCTGATTTCTTCTTCGGAAAGTTCGCCTTCTTCCAGGTACTTTTCCATCAGAGTGTCGTCGCTTTCCGCAATGTTTTCCACGGCTTTTTCCCGCAGGGAGGCCAGTTCTTTCTCCAGGTCCGCAGGGAGCGCGTCTTCCGTGACGCCGCCGCCGTCTTTGAACATGAGCGCCTTGCCGGCCAAGATATCCGCGAGTCCTTTGAAACCGGCCCGGCCGCCGATGGGGGAGTACAGCAGTACCGGGTGCATGCCCGGCAGGGCGGGCAAGCCGGCCAGAGCCGCGTCGAAATCCGCGCGTTCCCTGTCCAGTTTGGTGATCGCGCAACAGACCGGCAGACCGGCTTTTTTGACCGCGTTCCAAGCGCGCCGGGTCAGAGGGCGTACGCCGTCTACGGCGTCTATGACGAAGAGCGCGGCGTCCACGCCGGTCAGCACCATGTCTCTGTCGCCGATGAAGTTGCCGTCGCCCGGCAGGTCAATGAGAAAGTGTCCGGCCTCACCGCGGGTAAAAGCGGCGAAGGCCGGCTGAATGCTGCCGCGGCGTTTTATTTCTTCCGCTTCATAATCCAGAGTCGTGCTGCCGTCTTCAATTTTTCCCTGGCGGCCGATGGCGCCCGCCTCCAGCAGAAGCATTTCCGCCAGAGTGGTTTTGCCGCACCCTCCGGCGCCGGCCAGGGCATAGGTTCTCTGCGCATGAATGTTGACGGACATGGCGACTCCCTGAAAACAGCCGCGCGGACATTGCGCCGCAGGGGATAAAGTTGCGTTTTGCCGTATGCGAATGTGCTTCAAGTAATAGAAGGACGGGCGGGTTTTTGTCAAGGACGGGGCAAATTTTTTGTGAAAATTGTCCGTGCCCGCGACTGCGTGTTGTACGCCCGGAAAAAAAGGAAATCGAACATCATGTTCTGTATGAAAAAACTATGCCGGACGGAACAGTATATTTTGTTGAAGCTGTTGGAGCGGGCAGAAAAAGGCTTAAGCCGGTTACTATGTAAAGGTCGAAGCGGGAAGCAATACCTCACAAGGAGGCCCTGCCCTTGACGTCCGATAACGGGCCGCTTCAAGAGAGAAAATACGTCCGTCCGCATCGGAAGACAATACCCTCGCGCCGGACCTATTGACAGCCTTGATTATGCTTTCGCGGCAAGCGCCGGATAAAAATTGCGTCCTGCAATTTTTATCCGGAATCCGAATGAGAAAAGGCGTCAGCCCAAGGAGCTTTGCAGGACTTCCAGCAGATCGTCTTTTTCCGGTCGCACCAGACTGTTGGCTATATTGGCGGCTTTGCACGCTTTTTCAGCGTAGTGCTTGATTTCGGCGGCGGACAGCTTTTCCCGCTTGCCCAGAAGCCCGTCCAGCAAGCGCGCGAATTCCTCAACCGTTTTCAAATGCATGCAGGACAAGATCTCCGCAATGCGCTCCTTCCGCGTGCGCTCGGTAAAAGCCAGAAAACGCGCCAGCAAAAGCCCGTTCGCCTTGCCGTGGTCTATGTTCTTGTAGTAGGTGAGCGAATAGCCCATGGCATGAACGGCAGTCGTGCCCGTGTTGGCTATCACCATGCCCGCAAGGGTCGAGGCGCACAACAGCTTCCAACGCGTTTCCCCGCTGGTATCGCTCAACCCGGATGCGCCGATGCAGGTAGTGATAAGCGCTATGCTCTCCTTGGCCAGGGCGTCACTCACGGATGAGGCCCGAACGGAAAGCATGCCTTCCACGGCATGGGAGAGCGCATCTACAGCCGTGTTCACAGTCACGGTTTTTTTCAGGCCGCGCAGGTAGGCGGCATCCAGAAAGGCGATGCGCGGGAACAGCAACGGGTTGGCGAGGGAGGTCTTGGTTTCCGCGGCGTCGTTCGTCAATATCGCATACTGCGTCACTTCCGAGCCGGTGCCGGCTGTGGTCGGCACGGCGGCTACGGGCAACGCGCGCTCATAGGCCGTTGTGAATATTTCGGAAGGCGGCACCGGCTTTTCCTGAGCCGCCAGCAAGGCCATGGCCTTGCCCGCGTCCATGGGCGAGCCGCCGCCTATGGCCAGAACAAAGTCGCAACCGTTCAGCCTGGCTTCGGACGCGCCCTCGTAAGCGCAGGCAATCGTGGGATTGCTCATTACCCTGTCGTAAATGCTGTAGGCCTGTCCATTGGCGGCCAAGGCTTTCAGCGCATCGTCCAGAGAGCCGTTGGCCTTGGCCGAACGCGCTCCGGTCACAATCAGGGCCTTTGTCCCCAAATGTTTGAGCGCCGCGCCGTTTTCCGCGAGACAATGTTCGCCGCTGAATATCCGCGTCGGCATGCAGTACTGGAATTTCATCGGTATACCTCTGTGCTCTCAGGCGATTTGTTTGTCCACCAGGAAAAGAACTTCGTCCATTTTACGCATTTCCTCGCCGAGCTGTTCCCCGGTGATGATGAGCGGCGGCGCGACAAGAATCATGTTTTCATGGCTGTAAGTCATAAAACCGCGCGCGGCGAGTTCACCTATGATTTTCTTCATCACTCCTCCGAGATCTTTGCCGTAGGGAACCAGCGGTTCTTTGGTCGCCTTGTTTCCGACCAGTTCAAGCGCGGAAAAAAGACCTATGCAGCGCACATCGCCCACGCAGGGATGCTTTTCTTTCAGGGAAGCCAGGATCAGGGCAAGTTCCGCGCCGCGCGCGTTGACGTTGCCGAGAATGTCGTGTTCCTGATAATACCTCACACAGGCCGTCCCGGCGGCGCAAGCCAGGGGATGCCCGCTGTAGGTCAGCCCGCAGGAGAGGAAATTGTCGTCGAAATGCGCCGCTATGGCCTTGGACACGGCCGCGCCGCCGAGCTGCACATAGCCGCAGGTTACACCCTTGGCGAAAACCACCATGTCCGGTTTGATGCCGTAGTGCTCGAAAGCGAACATTTTGCCCGTCCTGCCGAAACCGGCCATGACTTCGTCGCAGACCAGCATGATGCCGAACTCGTCGCAGATTGCCCGCACCCCCGCCAGATAGCCCTCGGGCGGAATGATCACGCCGTTGGAGCCGGTAACTGTTTCCAGAACTATGGCCGCCGTATTCTCCGGATTCTCATAGATCACCTGCTCGCGCAGCTTGGCCACATAATAGTCGGAAGCTTCCTTTTCCGAGGCGAAGGATATTTTTTCCCGATAAATATACGGATCAAAAAACTTGACGAATCCGGGAATGCCGGGTTCCAAGGGATAACGGCGCGGTTCGCCGGTCAGGTTGCCCGCGCCGAAACTGGAGCCGTGGTAACTGCGGTAGCGGGAAAATATCTTTTGCCTGCCGGTATACATTTTCGCCATCTTTATGGCGTTCTCGTTGGCGTCCGCTCCGCCGTTGGTGAAAAACACCTTGCCGAAATTGTCGGGCAAGAGTCCGATCAGCATTGCGGCCAACTCGCCGCGCGCTTCGTTGCCGTATGACGGCGCGATAAAACAACAGGCCTCGGCCTGTTTCTTGATCGCTTCAATAATCGCCCGGTTCCCGTGGCCCAGATTCATGTTCACGAGCTGGCTCGACATGTCCGTGTATCGTTTGCCCGAAGGGTCCCACAGGTATATGCCTTCCGTCTTTTCAACGACTATGGGGTTGAGTCCCCGTTGTTTCGACCAGGATTGCAGATTATAGGTCGTGTGATTCGATTTGATTGATGCCTCAGACATTTCTGTATCCTCCTTAAAGGCAATTTGATTTTGAGACGCCTCCTCCGGCGCTTAGAGCATTTTGACTTTGAAATTGTATAAACCGACCTACGCGGGTTTGCCTGCAAACCCGCGTAGCGAGATTGGAGCAGGTGGGTTTTGCCCGCCACAAGCGACAATCTCAAGCGTAA
>JAISRC010000168.1 GCA_031273845.1 Desulfovibrio sp. | reverse complement strand
AAATATTTATAACATACTGAAATTATTATATACGGCTTTCATTGATCGGATTTGCTATATATAAAAATATCAGTATGTTACAGAAAATACATGCTTAAAGTCCGACAAACTCCTAGCGCAAACCTTTCACATAACCAGCAGTAAAATCATACTGTCCGCGCACGTTGATATGGCTGTCGGCGCATGAAAGCGCAAAAAAGGCGAGCAGGAGCACCGCAAGCAGCAAGGTGATCCTGCGCCTGAAAAATTTTCTGTTCTGCAACACGGCATGTCTCCCGAAGTAATTTGATTTTGAGACGTCTCCTCCGGCGTTTGGAGCAATTTCAAAATTGAGAATGCTCTAAAAGGCATGGATTGCCGCGCGGCTTCGCCGCTCGCAATGACAATCCCCTGTGCAATGATAACTCGCCGGCATTCATGACAACTATCTGTCATTCCGAGAGCCGCTTGCGGCCCGTAGGAATCCGTGCCTTTTGCCTGCAAAAGGAACTTTTCCCGCGTTTTCCCCGCTTCAGTGCGGCCATAGAGTATGTCCAATGTTGAAATACTCCAACGGCGAAACACGGTTTCGCCTTGCCTGCGGGGCGGGCGGCGGATCAGGGTGTTCCCGGCCGGCTTTCCTTTTTTCTCCTGATCCCCTATAGTATATCAGACAGCCGGCGCGCGGGTGTGCGTGCGCCGCCGATTTTTCCTGCCGGAGGCAGCTTATGATTTCTCAAGAACAGATACTTGAACGGGTAATTGAACGGGTAGCGGACTCTGTGGCCGATTCTGTCAAACAAACCATAGCCGATGCCGTACAACACGAACTTTCCTCTAGCATGGCAAAGGCCATGGTGGAAAGCGAATTCTATCGCAAGGTCAACGACGAAATGCGCGACGGCCTGCGCGGCATTTACAGGGAAATCTCCGACGCATCGGCGGACGGTGCGAAAGCGGACGATGCCGGCCACACCCGGAAACTGTTCAGCGATGCTTCCAGACAGCTCGAAGAAATCATGCAGACCACCCTGCAGGCTACGGAAAAAATCATGGGAACAGTGGAAAAGCTGCTGGACCAGCGCCTTGAGGCAGGGAACATCATAGCCGCTCTCAACCTCGACCCGGAAAAGGAAAAGGAACTGGCCCGCCTCGACACCCTGAACCGAGAACTGGAAAACTCGCTGACGGACATCATAACCGACCTGAGCTTTCAGGACCTGACCGGGCAACGCCTGAAAAAAGTGGTCGACGCCCTGGCCTCCATCCGCGAAACCGTCTTTGACCTCTATGTGTCCACCGGCCTGATGATGAAGACGCGCGAAGAAACCCCGGAGAAAGACCTTGCGGAAATCACGGAAGAAAGCAGGCGCACGGTGGCCGAAATCAAGAACTCCGAGCTTAAGGGACCGCAAAGCGGGACTTCCCAGGCCGCTGTGGACGAACTGCTCGCCGGCCTGGGGCTTTAGCGTTTTGCCGATCTTCCGATGTTTCAGGAAACACTCCGCATGCTTCCGGCTTCAGCAGCAGTCATAGGCGCGGGACTAGCCGGCTGCGAATGCGCCGTTGCCCTGGCGGATGCCGGAATCCCGGTCACACTCTTTGAAATGAAGCCCCTGCGCTTTTCCGGGGCGCACATCAGTCCCGACTTCGCGGAACTGGTCTGCTCCAATTCTTTCCGCTCCGAAGACCCGCATTCCGCTGTGGGCCTGCTGAAAGAAGAAATGCGCGACCTCGGCAGCCTGTGCATGAAAGCGGCGGATGCCGCCAGAGTCCCGGCGGGCAAGGCGCTGGCCGTAGACCGGAAACTCTTTGCCGCGGAAATGACCGCGCGTGTATCGGCCCACCCCGGCATACGCGTCGAACGCAGGGAAATCCGTTCCCTGGGCGCTCCGGGCGACCGCAATCCCGACGAGGCCCCGCAGGGATACGACGTCCTGATTGTCGCCGCCGGCCCTCTGCCCGGCAACGACCTGGCCGCCTCCCTCGCCGGACTGACCGGGGAAGATTCCCTGTATTTTTACGATGCCGTGGCCCCGGTGGTGGACGGCGCCACACTGAACCGGGATATAATCTTCGCCGGCTCCCGCCGCAGCTCCGAGGACGGAGACTACCTGAACTGCCCCATGACCCGCGAGGAATACCAACGCTTTCACGCGGCCTTGCTGACGGGCAGGCGTTTTCAGGCCCACGCCCATGAGGAGGAAAAGCACTTTGAGGGCTGCATGCCCATCGAAACTCTGGCGGAACGCGGGTTCATGACCCTGGCCTTCGGTCCCATGAAACCCGTGGGTTTCATCGACCCGCGCACGGGCAAACGTCCCTTCGCCCTGTTGCAGTTGCGCCCTGAAAACCTGAACCGGGACATGTTCAATCTGGTCGGCTGCCAGACCAAGCTGGCCCACGGCGAACAAGAGCGCGTCTTTCGTCTTGTTCCCGGCCTGGAACGCGTGGAGTTCACGCGCCTGGGCAGCATGCACCGCAACACCTTCGTCAACGCGCCCAAGGTGCTGGCGGGGGATCTTTCCCTGAAGTCCGCCCCCGGCGTCTTTCTGGCGGGTCAGATCACCGGGGTGGAAGGCTATGTGGAATCGGCGGCCTGCGGCTTGTGGCTGGGCAGATGTCTGGCCGTAAAGGCCGGCGGGAAAACCCTTCCTCCCCCGCCGCCGGAATCGGCCATGGGCGCGTTGCTCGCGCATCTGCGCGCCCCGAATCCGAATTTTCAGCCGAGCAACGCCCAATTCGGGCTGATGCCTCCCCTTGAGATCAAGGCGGGCAAAGCCGACCGCAAACGCCTCTATGCGGAGCGGGCGCGTTCCTCTTTCCGATCCTGGATGTTTCAATCCACAACCGGAGTCTGATCGCGATGCGCGCCGCTCCCCGGGTATCTGTAATCATCCCGGTCTTCAACTGTTGGGATTTGACGCGGAACTGCCTGCTCAGTCTGCGCGGACATGCTTTGAATACGGATTTCGAGGTCATCGTCGCGGACAACGGCTCCTCCGACGCCACGGCAACGGAACTTGCTCCCCTGGGCAGCGCTTTGTTCGGCGATGCTTTCCGGTTTCTGCGTTTCCCGGAAAACATAAATTTCGGGCCGGCCTGTAACGCCGGAGCGCGGGCGGCCTCCGCGCCTTTCATCTTTTTCCTCAACAACGACACCCTGCTCACGACCAATTGCCTTCAGCCGCTGCTGCGGGAATTGGAAGAAGACGCGTCCCTGGGGGCGGTCGGTCCTCTGCTGCTCTATCCCGACGACAGGGTGCAGCACCTGGGTGTTTCCTTTACCCTGAATCGGGTTTTGCATCTTTACAGTGATTTTCCGGCCGACCATCCCGTGGTGCGGCGCAAAAGAAAACTGCAAACCCTGACCGCCGCCGCCCTGTTGCTGCCCAAAAAATTTTTTTTTGAAGCCGGAGCTTTTTGCGAAGAATACCGTAACGGCTTTGAAGATGTGGACCTCTGCCTGCAGATACGCCGCAGGCTCGGTCTCGACCTGTCGTGCATCCCCGGATGCCCGGTCATCCACCTGGAGGGCCGCAGCAAGGGGCGCAAAGATTGCGAGAAAAGCAACGGCACCCTGCTGTCCCGGCGCTGCGGGAGCATGTTCAGCCCCGATCTGCATCTGTTCGGCCTGAAAGACGGCTTTGAGCCTTTTATTTCCGACGATTACGATATATGCCTGCGCATGACGGAGGCGGATGAAGAAGCGCTGGAGGCCGAAACGGCCGGCCGGGATATGGACTTTCTTTATGAATTGACGCGCCGGCATCCCCTGTGGGCCGGCGGGCGCGTGCGCCTGATCGCCGCGCTGGACAAAGCAGGCAAAGGCAAGGAGGCAGCGCCGCTTTTTCATGAACTGGTCCAAATCCGCATGACGGCCGAGATCAGCCGGGAAGCGGCCCTTTTCATGGCCCGGCATGGAGAGGACGCGGCGGCCGAAGTGTATGCCCGCCTGCATGCGGGATTGATCAAAAGCAGGAGCGACCGGAAGGCGGCCCGAAAATTTCTGCGCCGGGCCGAGAGCCATGACACTTTTTTGCGCAAACTTTATGACGTTTCAATCCACAATCGGCTCCATCCGCCGATTGACTCCGTCCCGGCGGATAGGAACCGGTCGGCTTACCCATCCCTGAAGGAAGGGGGTACCTGAAATGTGCTCCCGGCCTTGCCGGGAGCCAAGAGAAAATCTCCCTGAAAGGAGCGGTTTCAGACCATAATGGAAATGTTGATAAAATACGGACAATTTTTTACAGAACCGTCTGAAAGCGGAGGGCAACAATGGACTGCGACAAGAGCTTGAGCGCGGTCGTTTTCGCGGCCGGCAAAGGCACCAGAATGCATTCGCCGCTGCCTAAAGTGCTTCAGCCCCTGCTGGAGGAACCTATGTTGCGATATGTCCTGTCCGCCGCAGACCCTCTGTGCCCCGGTCGGGTCCATACCCTGATCGGGCACCGTGCCGACCTCGTGCGGGGCGCCTTCCCGGAACGGGAAGGCTTGTTCATCGCGCAGGACGAGCAACTCGGCACAGGTCATGCCCTGGCTACGGCGTGGGGATCCCTGCGCGGCAATCCGCCTGAATACCTGCTGGTCATCAACGGCGACACCCCCCTTCTGGAAGAAAAAACCCTTGCCGCCTTCGCCGGGAAAAGCATCCGGGAAAGGCGGGACTTGTCCTTCATCAGCCTGACCTTGCGGGACACGGGAGACTTCGGTCTGGTATTGCGGCGGGACGGCCGGGTACAGGGCATTGTCGAGGCCGGGGACTTCAACGAAAGGATTCACGGCCCGAAAAACGGGGAGATCAATGCCGGCATTTACTGTTTGCGCACGGCCGCCGTTGTTCCTCTTTTACCTTTGATCGGCAACGACAACACAAAGGGGGAGTTTTACATAACGGATCTGGTCGCTCTGGCGGCCGCGCGTGGGCTGTCCGTGGAGGCATGCAATCTCGGCGACGATCCGCGCCTGTCGGGGATAAACACCCCGGCGGAGTTGTCGCGTTCCGAGGAGTACCTGCGCGCCCTGATCGTGGAACGGCATCTTGGGAACGGCGTGCTGATCCGCGCCCCGCAAAGCGTGCGTATCGGTCCCGCTGTATGCATTGAAGCCGGCGCGGATATAACGGGGCCCTGCGAAATTTACGGCCGCAGCCGCATCGGCGCGGGCGTGCGCATCGCATCGCACTGCCGTCTGCAGGACACCGCCATGGAACAGGATGCGGACATGCGCTCCTTCTGTCATGCGGAGCAGGCGGTGATCGGCCGGGGATGCATTGTCGGCCCGTACGCGCGCCTGCGTCCGGGGTCCGTGCTGGAGGAAGGGGCGCACATGGGCAACTTCGTGGAAATGAAAAAGGCGCGCCTGGGCAAAGGGGCCAAGGCCAACCACCTCAGCTATCTGGGCGATGCCGAGGTGGGCGAGGGGGCCAACATCGGCGCGGGCACCATCACCTGCAACTATGACGGAGCGAACAAACACAGGACGCGCATCGGCGCGGGAGCCTTCATCGGCTCGAATACGGCGCTGGTCGCGCCTGTTGACATAGGAAACGGCGCCGTGGTCGGGGCGGGTTCGGTCATCACCAGGGCCGTGCCCGCCGACAGCCTCGGAGTGAGCCGCGCGCGGCAGCGCAGCCTGCCCCTGCGCATAATGCCCGCTTCCGAAAAGTAGGGTAAAAAGCCGTTGTCGTCCTGGAATCCCTGGCACGGCTGCCGAAAATTCAGCCCCGGCTGTCTGAATTGCTATGTGTACCGCATAGACTGCAAGTTCGGACGCGATCCTTCCCGCTTTTCCCTGACTTCTTCCTATCTGCTGCCTCTGGAGAAATTCAGGGGCGGGAAAAACAGGGGCGCTTACAAACTGCGACCTGACGGCGCTTGCGTCTATACCTGCTTCACTTCCGATTTTTTTCTGGAAGACGCGGATCAATACCGCCCTGATGCCTGGAAGGCGATCCGCGCCCGCGGCGATCTGCATTTCTACATACCCACCAAGCGCATTCACCGCTTTCAGGATTGCATCCCCCCTGATTGGGAAGACGGATATGAAAACGTCACCATCTGCTGCACGGCGGAAAATCAGGCGGCGGCCGACAGGCGTCTTCCCCTTTTCGTCTCTCTGCCTGTAAAACACAGAGAAGTCATTGTGGAGCCGATGCTGGAACGGATGGAGATAGGTCCTTGGTTGTCGGGGCTGGAGCGGGTCATTGTCGGCGGAGAATCGGGAGAGAACGCCAGGCTTTGCGACCTGCGATGGGTTATTTCCCTGCAAAGGCAGTGCAGGGCCGCGAACGTCCCTTTCCGCTTCAAGCAGACAGGCGCGCGCTTCTTCAATGAAAAGGGCATACTGGTCAATGTGGCCCGGATGAACCAGCAAGCCCTCGCGGCACGTTACCGGCTCAGTTTCTGAGGGGAGAAGGTCCCTGATCCCTAGGAGCCTGTCGGACTTTGCCTTAAAATATTTATAACATACTGAAATTATTATATACGGCTTTCATTGATCGGATTTGCTATATATAAAAATATCAGTATGTTACAGAAAATAC
>JAISRC010000165.1 GCA_031273845.1 Desulfovibrio sp. | reverse complement strand
AAAATATTTATAACATACTGAAATTATTATATACGGCTTTCATTGATCGGATTTGCTATATATAAAAATATCAGTATGTTACAGAAAATACATGCTTAAAGTCCGACAAACTCCTAGAGATCCGGCGGCAAAGCAAAATGCAGCCAAGTTCGGGAGATTTTTTCCAGCGCGCCGTCTTTTTTGGCTTTATCAATAATGCTGTTCACGGCTTCCAGCAGGGGTATCTGGTTTTTGTTCAGGCCGACGTAGCAGGGTGAATTTTTGAGCATGAACTTGGTTTCAAGGAGAACCCCCGGATTTTGCCCGTTGATGCCGGCCACCACGATGTTTCCGGTGGCGATCAGTTGCGTCTGGCCCGAAAGGTAGGCGGCAATCGTGGCGCTGTTGTCTTCAAAACGGCGGATGACGGCACCGGCCGGAGCGACTTCGGTGAGGGCTAGGTCCTCAATGGCGCCCCGCGTCACGGCAATGCTTTTACCGGCCAGATCGGCGGCAACCTTGACGGAAGTGTCCGCCGGACCGAATACGCCGCTGTAGAACGGCGCGTAGGCATTGGAAAAATCGATGACTTGCGCGCGCTCAGGATTTTTGCCCAGGGACGAAATCACCAGATCAACCTTGCCGGTCGTCAGATAGGGGATGCGGTTGGTGCTTGTGACAGGCACAAGTTCAAGCCTGACCCCGAGACCTTCGGCGATCAGCTTTGCCGTGTCGATATCATAGCCTACAGGCTGCATATCCTTGCCGATTGAACCGAAGGGCGGAAAATCCTGCGGCACGGCTATCTTCACACGATTTGCCTTCTTGATGTCGGCAAGGGCATCGGCGGCGAAAGCCGACCCGGCCGGCACGACGGCGATGCAGATCGCCGGGACAAGGACGCGGCATAAGGACAGAAGGTTTTGTGTCAGACGGGTCATTTTGATCTCCTTATGATGTTCATGATCTTCGGCGGGTCGGCAGAGTGCCGGGGAAAAGCGCATTTACTTAAGCAACTACTGTGCCAAGACGCTTGACAGAGGGATTCCGATTGAAAACAAGCACGCTGCCCCTTGCCGCAACGGCAACAGACAGCCGTTTCCTCAACAATTATGTTGAAAATCTCCGAAAAGCGCCGGCGGATGTCTTGCGGGGCGCATCCCCAATGCTCGAATCGACTGCGACCGGCCTGATATAATTATTGATCCGCAGGCTGTGACGAACAACGAAAACGTTGCGGCCTTTGCGGCGGAAAAGACAAAAATGTTATTTTGTATCCTGCCCGTTGCGGTTCATGGTCCGGAGAGATGTGCCCGCCGGTGAGCTTTGCTGTTGTGCAGGCTGCGGAAAAGCGGTAGTATGGCGCAAATTGCCTTGTGCGGCAAAAAAAATGTTCCAGCCCTGTTTTACCGGAGGACAGCCATGCGTAAAGGATTCATTTTCGTCGCGGCCCTGGTTTGCGTGTTCACTTTTGCTTTTAATTCGACGGCCTCGGCGGGCGACCCGCAGGTCTACACCAAGAACGAACTCAAGACCTGGGACCGTGAAAAGGTCGCCAGCGGCGTCGGGGTGCTTGCGGGCAAGTTTTCCTTCAGCCGCAACGATGCCAAAGAAAGTTACGTCATCAAGGAAATCGGCTGGATGACGCTCCTGCCGGGGGCCTCCATCGGCATGCACAAGCATGCCGACAATGAAGACGCCTACATCATCATCTTCGGCGAAGGCGTTTTCACCGACAGCGAAGGCAAGAAAACTACGGTTACCGGCGGCGACATCACCATCGCCAGAGCCGGGGACTCCCATGCCCTCGAAAATACCGGCCAGGTGCCGCTGTTCTTTCTCGACATAGTTGCGAAACGATAGACGGACAGGGCGCCGTTCTTAGAGCATTTCAAAGTTGAAAATGCTCAGGCGGCGTATGCGCTGAGCGCCGCCGTCCGCCCCGCAGGCGCAGGCGAAACTTGCTTTCGCCGTTAAGCGCCGGAGGAGGCGTCTCAAAATCAAATTGCCTTAGAATATCAGGCGGTTCGCCCGTTTGCGGTGCCATCCACAAGGAATGCGGCCAGTCGAAAAAAGGTTTGAAAAGAAATCACCTGTAAAATCGACCGGCCCGTTCGTTTTCGGCATCACAAGGAACAGTGCCCAGGCCGATTCATAGGCGCATGAGCGTTTCTACCCGGCGAAACGGAAACCATCCCGGAAAGAGTGCGTTTGCCCTGTTTTCAGGGAACAGCGGCTGTTTACAGCCGCGCGCCGACCTGCTATGCGCTTGTGAAGCGCGCCGGTCCGCGCATCCCGGCCGGCAGCAAGGCATGTAGCGCCGTGAGCAAAGGAGCGTCATATGAAAATTTCCCGAAGCGTGGCACGTCTCAAACCGGCGGCCACCCTGGCCGTCAGCGCAAAGGCGCAGGCACTGAAAGCCCAGGGACGGAACATCCTCAGCCTGTCCGTGGGCGAACCGGATTTCCCCACCCCCGAACACATCCGCGCGGCGGCCAAAGACGCCCTGGATGCCGGCTTTACACACTATACCCCGGTCCCCGGCCTGCCGGACATGCTGGACGCGGCGGCCGGCTATTTCAACCGCTTTTATGATGCCGGAGCTTCCGGGGAAAACATCATCGTCAGCAACGGCGGGAAACACAGCATCTATAATATCTTCCGGTGCCTGCTCGACCCCGGCGACGAGGTGCTGGTCCCCGCGCCGTACTGGGTCAGCTACCCCCCCATGGCGGAACTGACCGGCGCCTCGGCCGTGATCGTCGGCGCCCCGCCGGAAAAAAACTTCAAAGTCGATCCGGACATGCTGGAAGCAAAACTGACTCCCCGGACCCGCATGCTTGTCGTGAACTCGCCTTCCAACCCCACAGGGGTCTGTTATACGCAGGCCGAACTGGACGCCCTGGCCCGCTGGGCCGTGGACAGGAAGCTGATCATCCTTTCCGACGAAATATATGACCGTCTGATCTACGGAAGGGCGGAATCCGCAAGCCTCTGCTCCTGGTGGAAACAGTACCCGGAACACTTTGTGATCGTGAACGGCGTGTCCAAGACCTTCGCCATGACCGGCTGGCGACTTGGCTACGCCCTGGCCGAACCCGAACTGGTCAAGGCCATGAGCCGTCTGCAGGGGCAATCCACCTCCAATGTCTGCGCCGTTTCCCAGAAGGCGGCCGTCGCCGCCCTGAACGGTTCTTTCGATGCGGTGGAAAACATGCGAGCCGCCTTTGAGCGCCGCAGAGATCTGGCCCTGAGCATCATGGCCGGCTGGCCCGATGTGCTTTGCCCCAGGCCGGAGGGGGCTTTCTATCTTTTCCCGGACGTACACGCACATTACGGTGCCGCCTTTTCCGACTCCGTTTCCTTCTGTTCGTATCTGCTGGAGGAAATAGGAGTGGCCGTTGTGCCGGGCGCGGCCTTCGGCGACGACCGTTGCATCCGCATCTCATACTCGGTGGACGACGAGACGCTGTCAGAGGCCCTGGAAAAAATAGGCGGCGCGCTGTCGCGCTAGGAGTTTGTCGGACTTTAAGCATGTATTTTCTGTAACATACTGATATTTTTATATATAGCAAATCCGATCAATGAAAGCCGTATATAATAATTTCAGTATGTTATAAATATTT
>JAISRC010000164.1 GCA_031273845.1 Desulfovibrio sp. | reverse complement strand
AAAATGTGCTGCGGCAGAACGCCGATGCGAACTCTTCCCGACGGAAAACGGCTCTGGAAGGAAAAGGTCGGACAGCTCAACTAATCAGACGACAGGATACACTCAAAACGGAGCAGACTGTCAGATCAAGTCTGAACTACTACAGATAAATACCCCGGCTTTACGCAGTTTGTTGCTTGCCCGCACCTGACCATAAGCCGGAAAGTCAACGGCAAAAGCCGTAACGGCGGCTTCAGTGATTTCTTCCACCCTGTTTTTCAGATTGGGCTTGCGTCTGGTGACTTCAAACAGCGCCTCGACACCTCCGGCGTCTCGCGCTGTTTGATACCGGTAAAACGTATCCCCCGAGAACCCCATGATCTTGCAGGCTTTGGAGATATTGCCGAGTTCAGCGGCGAGATTGAGACGCCCGGTCTTGTGTTTGATGACGTTTTGATTGAAATTTTCCATGAGGGAACCCCGTTGGGCATCGTGCCCGGTTGATGGTTCATTTGCACTTCCATCAAAACGGAGTTTCCCCCTTTTTTCAAGGGGCCATTGTCAGATCAAGTCGAAACTATCTCACGTAATCCGTAGGAATAGGAAATGGTATTATTCAGATTCGGACCCGGAATCGTTCTCACCGTAAATCTCCGCGATCCGCGCCCGGAAGGCCGCGAAACGTCCGTCCAGTACGGCCTCGCGCGCCCCGCGCGCCAGATTCAGGTAATAGGCCAGGTTGTGCAGAGAATTCAGACGGAAGGAGAGTATCTCCCCGGCCTTGAACAGATGGCGCAGATAGGCTCTGGAAAAGGTGCGGCAGGTGTAGCAGGAGCATTCCGGGTCTAGGGGGCCGTCGTCTTCGGCGAACTCCCGGCGCTTGATGTTTATCCTGCCCCCGGAGGTAAAGAGTGTTCCGTTGCGGGCGTTGCGCGTCGGCAGCACGCAGTCGAACATGTCCAGGCCGGCGGCTATGCCCGTGACTATGTCTTCAGGCGTGCCGACCCCCATAAGATAGCGCGGCTTGTCCGCTGGCAGCAGGGGAGCCGTGAAGTTCACCAGATCGTGCATCTCGGCCCGGCTTTCGCCAACGGACAGGCCGCCCACGGCAAAGCCGTCAAAATCGTATCCCGCGAGTTGTTCCGCCGATGCCGCGCGCAGTTCGGGGAAAAAAGCGCCTTGGGTTATGGCAAAGAGCAGACGCCCCGCCCGCCGCTCACGCGGGGCAAAGTCCAGGGAACGCAAGGCCCAGCGCGTCGTGCGTCCCACGGATTCGCAGGCGGCCGCCCGTAGCGTGCCATAGGGCAGACACACGTCCAGCACCATCATGATGTCCGAATTCAGGTTGGCCTGTATGCTCATGACCTTTTCCGGGGTGAAAAGGTGCTTCGAACCGTCCAGATGGGAGCGGAAGGTCACGCCTTCCTCGCTGATTCTGCTCAGCGCCGAAAGACTGAAGGCCTGGAAACCGCCGCTGTCCGTGAGAATGGCCTTGTCCCAAGCGCTAAAGCAGTGCAGTCCGCCGCGCCGGGCGATAAGGTCGTCGCCGGGTCGCAGATGCAGGTGGTATGTGTTGCCGAGGATGACGGCGGCCTTGAGGTTGTGCAGGTCGTCCGGGGCCAGAGCCTTGACGCTGCCCGAAGTGCCCACGGGCATAAAGACGGGGGTTTCGATGACCCCGTGGGCCGTGTACAGACGCCCGGCGCGCGCCGCTCCGTCCCGGCCGCATATCTCGAAGCGCCCGGCCTGCGCTGTATCGAGCGTGTATTCCAAACAACGCGCCCGGATCAGCTTTCGTTCAGTTCGGCTCTCAGTTTGCGGGAGAGGCGGAATACGACGACCTTGCGCGGGGGCAGGGTGATGGCGTCGTCGGTTTGCGGGTTGCGTCCCTTGCGCGCTTTTTTGTCATAGGCTTCAAATTTGCCCAGCCCGCTGATGAGCAGGGCATGGTCTTTTTTGATGGCATGCTTGCTCAGACGCAACAGCGATTCCACCAGTTTTTTGACTTCGCTGCGGTTTTTGGTCGTCTTCTCGTAGATGCTGTCTACGATGTCCGCCTTGGTCAGTGTTTTTTCGCTCATAATTTCCTCCGACAGGCTCAAGCGCTGTGCTTTCTGATGGACTTCGCCAGTTGCCGCATTTCCTCGTTGTCTTTATACTTACCCGGCCGGGCAATCATCAGGCCGTCCCCGTCAAAGCGCGGTATGATGTGCCAGTGGGAGTGGAACACTACCTGTCCGGCTGCTCCGAAATTGTTGGATATGCAGTTGAACCCGCCGCAGCCGGTTTCCCGCATCAAGGCATCGGCCGTGCGGCGCATGGCTCCCGTCAGGGCACGGCCGTCCTCCGGCGGGAAATCAAGCAGGGTGGGATAATGTCCCTTGGGAACAAGCAGGGTGTGGCCGCGCGCCAAAGGATTGATGTCCAGAAAGGCGTAAACATCGTCGTCTTCATAGACACAGGCCGAATCTATGACGCCGGAGATAATTTTGCAGAAAATACAATCGTTGTCCATCGGGCGGGCGGGCATGCTGACTCCGTTATGTTATTTTTCCTGAACGCCGGCGATTTTCGGCGGCGCAAGTTTCTTTTACACTGCGAAAAGCAAAAAAATCAAGCAGGTTCTAACGCTTGAACAAAATTTTGTGGAAATTTTTTTTCCCGCCCCCGCCGCTGTTTTCCAAACATTCCAGGCATATTATGCCTGTTTTTTTGCCTTTTTCCGGTTGCTCCCGGCGCTGTATCTTTTGTGCCCAGCATGTGCAGAGCGGTCAGGCGGAAAGGTCCGCGGCATCCGCCCTGGATCAGGCGGGAAACCGGCTCAACGTCATCGCAGCCCGCGCGGCGGTGTCCGGCGCGGATGTCGGCTCCGCCAAAAGGGAGCGTCCTGAACTCGCCTTTTACGGAGGGACCTTTACCTCTCTTGCCGACAACGAGTTCAGGGCCTGTCTGGACTTTGTCCGCAACCGTCTGGACTGCGGACATATCTCCACCGCGCGCTGTTCTACCCGCCCGGACCGTCTGGACAGGATGCGGCTCGCGGCCATGCGGGAGGCCGGATTTTCCCTGGTGGAACTCGGCGTGCAGAGTTTTCAGGATCGGGCACTGGAGGAAGCGGGGCGCGGGTACAGCGGTGCGGCGGCGTCGGCTGCCTGCGCCGCTGTCGGAGAGGCCGGTTTCGCGCTCGGCATACAGCTTATGCCGGGGATGCCCGGCCTGGACAGGGCCGGCGCGGAGCGCGATGTGCGCCTAGCCCTGGCAGCGGCCCCGGACTGCGTGCGCCTCTATCCCTGCCTGGTGTTGGAAGACACGGAACTGGCGGATATGTGGCGGGCAGGCCGCTACAGGCCGTGGGAAACGGAAGAAACAACGGATTTTCTGGCCTGGGCTCTGGGTATGTTCCACGCCGCCGGCATCCCCGTCATCCGCATCGGGGTTACCGAAGAAGAAGGATTGTCCGCGCGCGTTCTCGCCGGCCCGCGGCATCCGGCGCTGGGCAACCGGGTGCGCGCCCTGGCGCTTTATCACTACCTGCGGGACATTCTGGGCAGGATTGCCCCGGATGCCGGACGCCCGGGGCATGCCGGGATTGAAAATGCCCGAACGGCGCAGGCACGGGGCGCCGCCGCCCGCCCCGGAGGCGCAGGCGAAAGCGCGTTCCGCCGTCAAGCGCCGAGGGAAGTGTCCCAAAATCAAAATGCCTCGGCCGCGCCGGAATATTTTTTGCGTGTGCCCGACTCTTTGCAGGGGGATTTCTGGGGACACGGAGGGGAGCTGGAAGATCGCTATGCCGCGTTGGGTCTAACCAAGGCGAACGTATGCCGATGGGGGGAGAGCGATTTCGCTTTGCTCAGAATCATGGAGTCCGCATATCGAAAATCCTAAGAACTTATCCGTAAATAATTCCTAGGAGTTTGTCGGACTTTAAGCATGTATTTTCTGTAACATACTGATATTTTTATATATAGCAAATCCGATCAATGAAAGCCGTATATAATAATTTCAGTATGTTATAAATATTT
>JAISRC010000160.1 GCA_031273845.1 Desulfovibrio sp. | reverse complement strand
AAAAAAAAAATTCTTTTTAAAACCAATTTTTTTCGAATTTTTTTTTGTCCGCCGCCCCGGGGGGCGGGCGCCCCCTACCGGGTGTCCCCCCCCCCCGCGCCGCATCCCAAGGAAAAATTCCGCCGGCCGGCCGCGCCCGGATTGAAAGTCCCTTACGGTAGCCCGGCGCGAATGTCCACAGCGGCGCCTCCTCCCGCTGCGAGCCTCCCGTTGCGGGCTTGCCGGCAGGGCACCTTCATAGTACAACAGCGCCGACTTGCGGAGCCGGAGCGCATCGGCGCGCCCTATCCCGCGACAGGAGAATCCTATGCCCTTTTTCCCCCGACGGCTTGTCCGCGCGGCCTGCGTCTGCCTGAGCCTTGCCTGCGCGGCCTGCACAATGGCTCCGGCGTATGAACGCCCGGCAATGCCCGTCCCCGACGCTTACGGAACCGGCGCGAATATGGCCGGACCCGACGCTCCTCTGCCCGAATGGAAAATGTTTTTCAGTGACCCGGCCTTGCAGAAAATTATAGAACTGGCTCTGCAGAATAACCGCAGCCTGCGCTCGGCCATGGAAAACGTGGAATATGTCCGCGCCCAATACCAAATCCGGCGCGCCGATCTGCTGCCCACGCTCAATGCCCAGGCCCAGTCCAGCAATCAGGGCCTGCCAGCCGACTTGTCCACGACGCGAGCGCGTTCCGTGGCGCGCCAGTATCTGGTCGGCGTGGGCATAAGCAATTTTGAGGTCGACCTTTGGGGCCGCTTGCGCAGCCTGAACGAATCCGCTTTGGAAACCTGGTATTCGGCACGGGAGGACGCGGCAAGCGCGCGTCTGACGCTGGTGGCCGAAACCGCCTCGGCCTACCTGCAGCTTGTAGCCGACAGAGAACTGCTGGACATTACGCGTGCGACCTACAGGAACCGTCTCGGACAATACAACCTGGTGCGCAACAAGTTTGCCTCCGGCGTGGCCTCGCAGCTTGAAGTAGCTCAGGCCGAAGCCACTATGCGCGAAGCCCAGTCCCTGGTGGCCCGCTACGCCACCGGCGTCGGGCAGGACGAAAACCTGCTGGCCCTGCTCATGGGTTGCCCCCTGCCCAAAGACCTGCCTGAAGTACGCCGGCTTTCCAAGGCCGGTGTACCGGCGGACGTTCCGGAAGGTTTGCCGTCCTCACTGCTGGAGCGCAGGCCGGATATCCGCGCCGCCGAACATCATCTCAAGGCGGCCAATGCAGCCATAGGCGCGGCCAGAGCCAATTTTTTCCCCGCGATCAGTCTTACCGGCAATCTGGGCACCATAAGCGCCGACTACTCCAGGCTGTTCGAACCGCATACCGGCTACTGGTCCTTTCTTCCCTCCGTCACCCTGCCTGTTTTCGACACAGGCCGGAACACGGCGCAACTGGAAATGTCCGAATCCGAACGCAGAACGGCACTTTCCGATTATGAAAAAACCATACAGACCGCCTTCCGCGAGGTGGCGGACTGTATGGTGCAACGCCGCTACATAGGCGATCAGATGGCCGCCGAAAGAGCCTTGCTCAAGGCATCGCAGACGGCATACAATCTGGCCTCGGCGCGCTATGAAGCGGGGGTGGACAGCTACCTGAACGTTCTGGACGCGCAACGCTCCCTGTACTCCGCCCAGCAAAGCTATACGGCGACGCAACTGCTGCGCTCCGTCAACGCGCTGACCCTGTTCAAATCCTTGGGAGGAGGATGGTACTGATGCCGCAATACGCTCCCGGCGGCGTCCGCTGGCTCCCTCCCGACGAACGGGAAGCGGACGGATATCGCCTCCCTGAAGGGAGAGCCCGCAGACCATAAAGGACGTTTTGATGAAAAGGCTGTTCGGCACCGACGGCATACGCGGCCGCGTCAATGTCTTCCCCATGCTCCCGGATACGGCTCTGCGCCTGGGCCTTGCCGCCGGAAGCCGTTTTCGCTCCGGCAACCGCAGGCACCGCGTGGTCGTGGGCAAAGACACCAGACTTTCCGGCTACATTTACGAGAACGCCCTGACCTCCGGCCTCTGCGCCGCGGGCATGGACGTTTTCCTGGTCGGGCCTCTGCCCACCCCCGCCATAGCCTTTCTGACCCGCAACATGCGCGCCGACTTCGGCATCGTCATTTCCGCTTCGCACAACCCCTTTAACGACAACGGCATCAAATTCTTCGACTCCCGCGGTTTCAAGCTCCAGGACGGGATGGAAGACGCCATAGCCGCGATGGTGCTGGACCCGGCCTGGGAATGCGACTACCCCGAGCCGGACAAGGTGGGCAGGGCTTTCAAGGTTGAAGACGCGCCGGGCCGTTACATCGTGGACATCAAGAACAGTTTCCCCGCCGGCCTGACCCTGGACGGCCTGCGCGTGGTGCTGGACTGCGCCAACGGTGCGAACTACAAGGTCGCGCCTATGGCCCTCAAGGAACTGGGCGCCGAGGTCGTCAGCCTGGGTGTGGAGCCGGACGGGTTGAACATCAACAGACAGTGCGGTTCCCTGTATCCCGAACGGGCCGCCGCCAAGGTACGCGAAACCCGCGCCGACATAGGTCTTGCTCTGGACGGAGACGCCGACCGGCTTACGGTCGTGGACGAAAACGGGGACATTCTGGACGGCGATCAGATCATGGCCGTCTGCGCCTTGGACCTGTTGGAAAAAGACAAACTGCCCGGTAAGTTGCTGGTGGGCACGGTCATGAGCAACATGGCTCTGGAAGTGTTCATGCGCGAGCACGGCGGCAGGCTTCTGCGCACCCGTGTCGGGGACCGCTATGTTGTGGAGGCCATGCGCGAGTACGGCGCGGCCTTGGGTGGGGAACAGAGCGGGCATCTGGTGTTCATGGATTACGGCACCACAGGCGACGGTCTGCTGGCCGGGCTGCAGATACTGCGCATCATGCGCGAGAAGAAAAAGCGCATTTCCGAACTGGCTGGGCTGTTGCGCCTTTTCCCGCAGGTGCTGGTGAACACGCGGGTCAAAAGCAAACCCTCATTCAACGAGATCCCGGAAATTTCGACTGCCAAAAACGAGGCGGAATCCGAACTGGGTGACCGGGGCCGGGTGCTGCTGCGTTACTCCGGCACCGAGGATTTAGCTAGGGTCATGGTCGAGGGGGAAGATGCGGCGCAGGTGCGGCGTCTGGCCGAAGGTCTCGCCGGCACGGTCGGCAGGGTCCTGGGCTGAAGCTTCGCCGACGGACGGCAAACGCGAAAACGGACGTGTTGCCCGAACACAGATAAACTTGGGGAAAATGCCATGGGAACACGGCAGCCGGGGGAAGCCGAAGCTCAATTATCAGCCGTTTTGAAAGATGTCGCAACCGGGAATGAAGTTGCCATACCGTACGGCAAAAAAAAGGAAACTGTCACAGCACTAGGAGTTTGTCGGACTTTAAGCATGTATTTTCTGTAACATACTGATATTTTTATATATAGCAAATCCGATCAATGAAAGCCGTATATAATAATTTCAGTATGTTATAAATATTT
>JAISRC010000159.1 GCA_031273845.1 Desulfovibrio sp. | reverse complement strand
AAATATTTATAACATACTGAAATTATTATATACGGCTTTCATTGATCGGATTTGCTATATATAAAAATATCAGTATGTTACAGAAAATACATGCTTAAAGTCCGACAAACTCCTAGTTTGAATTTTTCTCGCGCATCCCAATAACCTCCAACCGTTCGTCAGTTGTCGTTTCTACAAAGTTTCTTTTGTAACTAATTAAAATCATAATGATATTTTTGAGTCAATCGGCGGCCGGCGCCGGTTGTGGATTGAAAGAAACATCGTCTGAATCTTGCATTTTCCACCGGTATGTACTAGGAAATTCTCCGGCAGTTGCGCATCGGCAGCGCTGTTCGGCTTTGCGCGGGAAACTTTCCGGAGCATGCCAACAATGAAAATGCTCAGGCGGCGTAAGCGCGAAGCGCCGCCGCCCGCCCCGCAGGCGTAGGCGAAACCGTGTTTCGCCGTTAAACGCCGGAGGAGGCGTCTCAAAATCAAATTGCTTTTAAAGAAGGCGAGGGAGCAGTGAACTGTTATCAGCCTGATATTGAGCGGGCCGCGGAAAACCGCCTGCGCGACTTACAGTCTGAAAGACTTGTCCGCACGGTAAAGCACGCTTACGACAATGTGGCTTTTTACAGGAAAAAGATGGATGAAAAAAGGGTAAAGCCCGCCGACATCAAGTCGGTGGACGATTTGCCCAAATTGCCCTTTCTTTGCAAGGACGATCTGCGCGATGCCTACCCCTACGGTTTTCTGGCCGTGCCGCGTTCGGAAGTGGTCCGCATCCAGTCCACAAGCGGGACTACAGGGAAACGGGTCGTCGCTTTCTACACGCAGAAGGATATAGACCTATGGGATGAATGCTGCGCCAGAGCCATAGCCGCCGCCGGGGGAGGCAGGGACGATGTGGTGCACGTGTGTTACGGCTACGGTCTGTTTACAGGCGGGCCGGGTTTGAACGGGGGATCGCACAAGATCGGCTCCATGACCCTGCCGATGTCCTCGGGCAACACGGAGAGACAGATTCAATTCATGTGCGACCTGGGGTCCACGATCCTGTGTTGTACGCCGTCCTATGCCGCGTTTCTGGCCGAGGCAATCATTGAGCAAGGGGTGTCGGACAGGATCGCACTGAAGGCCGGCATATTCGGAGCCGAGGCGTGGAGCGAGGAAATGCGCAGGGACATTGAGAGCAAACTGCGCATCAAAGCCTATGATATTTACGGACTGACGGAAATTTCCGGCCCCGGCGTGTCTTTTGAATGCTCGGAGCAGACGGGCATGCATGTCAACGAGGACCATTTCGCGGTGGAAATCATCGACCCCGATACAGGTGAAGCGTTGCCTCTGGGAAGCAAGGGCGAACTTGTCTTTTCCTGCATCAGCAAGACCGCTTTTCCCCTGCTGCGCTATCGGACGCGCGATATCTGTGTGCTCAGCCGCGGAAAATGCTCCTGCGGCAGAACTTTGGTCAAGATGTCCAGGCTCATGGGCCGCAGCGACGATATGCTCATCATCCGCGGAGTCAATGTTTTCCCTTCACAGATAGAAGCGGTGTTGCTTCAGGGCGGGTTCCCCGCCAATTATCAGATTGTCGTGGACAGGGTAAAGCATACGGATACCTTTGATGTGCAGGTTGAAATGACCCCGGAAATGTTTTCGGATACGGTCAAGCGGGTTGCCGTGCGGGAAAGCGAACTTGTGAGCGCCATGCGCGCCATGCTCGGCATTTCTCCCAAAGTTACGCTGGTTACGCCGCGCAGCATCACCAGGAGCGAAGGCAAGGCCGTCCGGGTGATAGACAAACGTAAAATCTGAATAGAAGCACTTTGTTACGGGGAAGGAAAACGATGATTATAGACCAAATCTCCGTGTTCGTAGAAAACAACCCCGGACGTCTGGCGGAAATTGCCGATATACTCGGCAAGGCCGGCATAGATATGCGGGCCATGTCCATTGCCGACACGGCCAAATTCGGCATTCTGCGCCTGATCGTCAACAAAACGCAGGAAGCCTTGGCGCTTTTACGCGCAGCCGAGTGCGTCGTTTCGATCACACCCGTGCTGGCGGTCGTCATCAAGGATGTTCCCGGCAGTCTGGCCGCCGTGTTGCGCGTCCTGTCGGATGCCGGGATCAATGTCGAGTACGGCTATGCTTTCGTTGCCGGGAAGCAGGGCAACGCCTATGTCGTCATACGCGTGGAAGACAATGAGCGCGCGGCGGCGTGTCTTGCGGAAAACGGCATCGTCCTTGCAAGCGCCGACGAAATTTACGGCTGAGCGGATCAAAGCGGCAACAGAAAGTGGGAAATATCGAAATTCCCGTGATTTTTTGCGACTCGTCGGGCCATCCAAACCGGACCGGTAACAAAGAGTGAGATATATTGAAGTTCCCATGATCCCCGGGCCGACCTTCGTGCCGGCGCGTATCCTGTCCGCCATGAGCAGAGATTACGGCTCCGGGCAGATTGATCCCGCGTATCTTGCACTTTACGCCGAGACCGGCCGGCGTGTGGGCGCGCTTATAGGGACGCGCAATGATCTGGTCTTTATGAGCGGCGAAGGCATGCTGGCCCTGTGGGCGGCTTTGAAAAGTTGTCTCAGGAGCGGTGATGCCGTACTTTCCGTTGTTTCCGGGGTATTCGGGGACGGCATTGCCGACATGGCCTCGTCCATAGGCTGCCGTACGGAGAAAATAAGCTTCCCCTACAACAGCACCATAGACGCGGGGATGCAACGCATAGAGGATGCGGTCAGGCGCGTCGAACCGTTCATGATCACCGCCGTGCACTGTGAAACGCCGTCCGGCACCCTGAATCCTCTGGAAGGCATAGGGGAAATCAAAAAGCGGTTGGGCGTGCCTCTGTTGTATGTGGATGCCGTGTCCAGCCTGGGCGGCGTTCCCGTTGACGCCGACGCCCGGAATATCGATCTGCTTTTGGGCGGTTCCCAAAAGTGCCTGTCCGCGCCCCCGTCCATGAGCATGGTCGCCGTCGGGCCAGCAGCTTGGGACTGCATGGACCGCGCCGCCTATCAGGGCTATGACTCCCTGCTTCCTTTCCGTACCGTGCAGGAGGAAGGGCGTTGCCCCTATACGCCTTACTGGCACGGTCTGGCGGCCCTGTCCGCGGCTTTGGACATCATAGAGGCGGAGGGGGTCGAAAAGGTCTTTGCCAGGCATGAACAGGCAGCGGCATTATGCCGCAAGGGGCTGGCCGGCTTGGGCCTGGAGCTCTTCCCCGCGCCGGAGGCTGTGCATTCCCCGACTGTCACGGCGGTCCTCTTGCCGCAGGGCGTGGAATTCAGGCGCTGGCAGGCGGCTTTGCGGGAGCGCGGCTTGGCCGTGGCCGGGAGCTTCGGACCTATGGCGGGCAAAGTGTTCCGCATCGGGCACATGGGCAGCCAAGCCGATGTGACGCTGGTGCAAAAAGCCTTGGACATTATCGGCGACGTTCTGGACGACCTGCGTCACCCGGGCGATGCCGGCGGCAACGGGTTTTGACGTAGGCGCCGCGCTATGAGTGTGCACGGAACGAAAAACAAGGCAGCGGAACAATACGGTCTGAGCAAGCTCGGTGCCCGTGTGCCGTTACGCTTCGACAATCCGGATGCGGCAATTCTGGAGGCTTTTCCCAACAGGAACCCGGAGAGGGATTACATCGTTATTTTCCGTTATCCGGAGTTTACCGGCCTCTGCCCTGTTACCGGCCAGCCGGATTACGGCACGATCCGCGTGACCTATGTGCCGGACAAGCTTTGTGTCGAGTCCAAGTCCTTCAAGCTGTATATGGTTGCTTTCCGCAACAGCGCTTCTTTTATGGAAGCGCTGACCAACAGGATTGCCGATGATCTGATTCTGCTTCTTAAACCCCGGCGTATGACTGTGGAAGGATGTTTCAACGCCAGGGGAGGCACAGACATTTCCGTGCGCGTGGAACATCTGGACCCGGAACTTGATCGTGAGAGGCGCGACTTGCTCAACCGGCTCTGGTGACGTGCCTGCTCGGTGCTGTATTTTTCCAAACCTCAAATCAGTCTTTCTCTACAGCATTTTACGCTTGAGCCGGTTGCTTACGGCGGGCAAAGCGCGTCTGCAGCAAGGGTTTACAGGCAAACCCCTGAGAGATGATACACTTTTCAAAGGTGATCCGCTCTATATTTACGAATTGGCCTTGAAACGGCCGACGGCGGCATCGAATTCTTTTTGCAGACTGTTTATAAGTTCTTTGACCGTGGTAATGCCGTCAACGCGGAAAACATTGGAGCCGCTGAAGGCAAAGCCGCGTTCAAGGTTGCCTTTCATGGCGTTGAAAAGCGCGGCTGCTATGCAGTATGGAGATTTCTCCGGATTGCAGGTGCTGATGCAGTGGAAAAGGCAGCGAAAGTTTCTCCGGCCTTCTTCCAAGGCATCAATGAAACGTCCCCTGATCGCCCGTCCCGGCATGCCGACGGGGCTTTTGATGATGGCTATGTCATCTTCTCCGGCTTCCACATAGGCCTGCTTAAAACGGATATCGGCATCGCATTCTTCCGTTGCCACGAAGCGGGTGCCCATCTGCACGCCCGCCGCGCCCATATCCAGAAAACGATGGATGTCTTCGCCGGTGTATACTCCGCCCGCGGCGATCACCGGTATGCGCCTGCCTGCCTGATCCTCGAATTTCTTGACGGCGTCAATAACTTCGGGAACGATTGTTTCCAGGGCGTTTGCAGGGTTGTCCAACTCCTCCGCCTTGTAGCCCAAGTGTCCTCCCGCTTTGGGGCCTTCAACCACAAAAGCGTCCGGCAGATAGGCCGAGCGCGACAGCCATTTTTTGCAGAGTATGCCCGCCGCGCGGGCGGAAGAAACTATGGGCACAAGGCAGGTGCGGAATTCCTCTTTCCTCTCGTCGCACATGCCCCGTAAAATACGGGGCAGATCCGTGGGCAACCCGGCGCCGGAGAAAATGACGTCGGCCCGTTCGGCTATGGCCGTCCGCACCAAGGAAACGAAGTCTGTCATGACCACCATGATGTTTACCCCGATTACGCCGTCCGTAAGTTCCCTGGCTTTTTTTATCTCCGAGGTCAAGGCGCGCGCATTGGCCGCAATCGGGTTGCCGGCTATATCGGGTTCGCGCATGCCGATCATGGCGGCCGCGATGACGCCGATCCCGCCTTCGGCCGCAACCGCGGCGGCCAGACGATGCAGGGAGATGCCGACTCCCATGCCGCCCTGCACTATGGGGATTCTTGCAACGCTGTCGCCTATGGTCAGGGAAGGGAAAGACATGGTGCTCTCCTTGAGCGCTGTTTCCGGAACGAAACCCGGCCTGCCTGAAAAGCAGGTCTTGATATCGGCATAAGCCTTTTCAACTCTTTGCACAACAGTCGGATACATTATTTTCATATATTTTCATTAGAAGGTGTTGATCAAAGAATGTTTTAATGCCGGAAGTTCATTGCCTCTCAACGGTCTCGTGCAATAATAACATTTCGAGGGTCAACATTCTCTTTCCTTAGGAAACGCTGATTTATTTCTTTGAGGAGACTCCGCCCCCTCAAACTCTCCCGGCAGGGGCGCCTTGCTCAAATTTGTTCGCCCTTACTTGGTGCGGGACGAACAGCCCCTGCACCCCCAATAAATATTTCAGCAGGTTATATTTGAGGGGGTCCGGGGGAAGTCACTTCCCTCGGCGGGGTTCGGGGCAGTGCCCCGATTAAATCAGTGCTTCCCATAATATTTTCGTTAAAAATTCTGTTGACCGGGAGCCGCCCGCCTGTCGGCCATCATGCACAATTTTTTCGAAGAACACCAGTCACAATGCCTGCCCGGTCGGGGCGGAACCTGCCGGGCCGTCAGCATATGGCGCAGCAGGAAATTCAGGAGCGCCGGGATGTATTCCCGTATCGTTTCCCGGCGTTCTTCACAGGAAAAATCATCCGGAAACAGAAAGTTTTCTCCTCCGTCGCCGCCAAGGTCCACCCAGGCCGCGTTCAAAGCTTCAACGGTCTTGTGCCGGTCCGGGCCGGGCGGGAGTCTGCCCTGTTCCCGTGCCAGTGAATGGAGCAGCAGGTAAAACGGCAACTGTACGCTCGGCAGCCTGTCCGCGGTTTCGGCAAGCAGGGAAAGGCCCGCCGCTCCCGTGCCCGTCCGTTCTCCTGCCTCGTCGTCGCCGTTCCACGCCTTGAGCCGTTTCAGCAGACCGCTGTCCCGCCAGATCGTCGGCGGGATTTTCGCCGGAATCCCCGTCTTATAGTCCAGAACGACTATTTCCGCGAGCTTGTCGCGCCCGACGGCATCTTCCGGAGACGGTGGTTTTTTCCGCGTTGCTTCTGAGGCAATTTGATTTTGAGACGCTCCCTTCGGCGTTTGACGGCGAAACGCGGTTTCGCCTGCGCCTCCGAAGCGGGCGGCGGCGCTTCGCCCTTGCGCCGTCCGGACATTTTCAACCTTGAAATGCTCAGGGACATCCTGTCGCAGATCCAGTCGATCGACAGTGCCGGCAAGGGTAAAAAGTCTTGCGTCCGCTTTCTCCGTTCCGCCGCGCCCAGGCGCGAAAGAGCAGGCAAAGGAAGCCGTCAGTCTGCATTCGGCGGCCAGAACCGTGGTGGCAGGCTGCTTGTCCAGATACGCGGTCAGGCGTTTTTCAACCGCTTCTTCAAGCATGATCCGGGAGTCGCCCGGCAGCCTCCGGAGCAGTTCCGAGCAGATATTGGAGCCGAAGACGAGTTTTTTTAAAAGATCAAGATCGCCGCGCGGCAGCTCCGCGCCGGCCGGCAACCTGACGTGCAGTCGCCCGGAATAGAATTCGAGCAGCGCGGCGTGCAACATGTTGCCGACGGCAAGAGGGTCGTCGCCTTCTTCCGGCTCTATGGCCGGGGTAATGCGGGCCAGACGCTCGTAAAAAAATTTGGCCGGACAGAGCAGATAGGCGTCCAACAGGGAGGCCGAAACCTGCCGCTCAAGGAGCTTTCCGACAAGATTTCTTGTCGCGTCGTCCGAAACGATGCTCCTGCGGGTCGTGCTCACGGGAGGGACGGACGGGGAGAGCAAGGTCAGCGTGCCGTCGTTTTCTTGTCCGGACAAGAGGTTGCGGCGCTTTTTCTCTTCATGCCAGATCAATTCTTCCACGAAGCGGCTTTTTTTATTCTTCCGACCCGGCGTGCTTGAATCCTCCCCTTCCCGCCAGAGCAGAACAAGCTCTTCCGCCCCCGCGACAAGGCTGAAAAAGGTATGTGCGGCAAGCTGCTCCCGGTTGTACCGGGAAGGCAGGCCCAGTTCCGGACGCAAGGCATCGGGCAGAAGAGGATCTCCTTCGGGCGACCCGGGCAGCGCGTCTTCAACGGCGTCCACTATGATGACGCGACGGAAAGCGATCAGGCGGCTTTCCAGCATACCCATGATCTGCAGGCCGACCAGCGGCTCGGCCTCAAAGGGGACGCGCTCGTTTTCCAGAAGACCGCGCAACAGCGCGAAAATTGCCTCCCTCGGCAGTTGTTCGGCGGACATTTCAGACCCCGACAGCTCCGGGATCAGGGAACGGCGTAAACGATAAAGACATTCGGCGTCAACGGGAAAGCGCTCCAGAAGCCGTGCTCCGCGCCGGAGCAGCAGGCGGCATACGCCGTCCAGCGCCGAAGCCAGCTTTGCGGCGCTGAGCGCGCCGGCAAATGCGTCCAGAAAGACGCGGCAGAGTTCTTCCAGCAGGTTGAGCACCGGCGCGGGCGGCAGTTCTTCGGGCGGCATCAGTTGGTAAGTTTCTTCAATGATTGCAACAAGGTTTGTGTACTTGCGTCCATGGGTCCGCAGGGCGAGATCCAGGCGGTGCAGTTCGCGTCGCCAGCTCTCGGCCGTTCCGGAATTTTTTTCCGCCGCTTCAGGCCGGAGCATTTTGACGTATGGATGGCGCAGCAGGTCCAGAAGATCGCGCCGGTAATAGGCATCTCCCCTGCGTCCTTCCTGAAGGCGCGCCGCCGTGTCCAGCAGGCGGGCAAGCGGGGAACGGGAAAGGGGCCAACCCATGGAAATGTTGACGTCCGTATGCGGCAGGTGGTGCAGCACAGGCATGAGCAGGTCGCCGTGGGGCAGGAATACGGCCGTATCCACAGGCCGGTCGCCGGCTGTGCCGGGGTCGGGTGGAACGAACTCTCCGCCCTCGGAAAATAGGAGACCGGGATCCTTGTCGTTGTTTTTTTCGAGCTCTTTTTGCAGAATCTGGAGTTGGGAATGCAGGTCATAGGCGGCGTAAAAGCGGATGCGGGCTTCTTCCGCACGCTCGCCGGCGCATCCGGGGGCAAGTTCCAGACTGCTTCCCCATTCCGCGGCCCAGTCGGGAAAAGACAGGCAACTCCAGTGCGCCTCCGTGCCTCCGTGGGACAGTAAGGCTTCGTCGGCATGTACGACGACACGGGCGTCCATATCTTCCCACATGCGGTGAAAAATTATGTTTTCCGCGCAGGTCGGCATGTGGAAGCCGGCAAGGTATATCGACTTTCCCGCCACTGTGCCGGAGGAGGAAAAAAGAGATCCGCCGAGGAAGTTTTCCGGCATTTTGCCCTGCGCGGCGACGAACTCGGCAACCATGCGGGCGCTTAACCCGTCCGTGCTGTATTCCCCCGCATCAAGCAGGGCGCGGTAGCGGACGAAAAGAGGCCGGAGGCGGGCAAGAAGCGTTTGGGCGAAAGGCGAGGCCCGGTCTTCGGCATAGAGGAAGTTCACGGGCGTTTTCATCTGCGTGAAGCATTCCTCAAAAAGTGCCGCCAGACGGATGCCCCAAGGAAAAAACACTTCGGCTTCCGTGTTGAAAGGCATATCCGTCTCGCGGCCTTCTTCACGCAGGGCGGCAAGCAGCAGGCCGACCCGATCGAGAAGGCCGGCCTTGCGGCGGGGGTACGGCAGGATGAGCCGCTCAAGCTCCTCTATGATCCCGTCCACCGTATACATGCGCGGCAGAATCAGCGGTTTTTTCAGGCCGGCCTTTTCGCGTAGCGCCAAGGTAAGGTAGCGCGCCGGCCGCGCATGGGGAAAAATGAAAACGGCGCGGCCGAGATCGCCGTCCGTATCCCGCAGGGCAATATCCGTAAGGATGCTGAGAAACTTGAGCCGCAGGGGAACCAGCAGAAAGGGATGTCTCATGCGGCGCAGCTTCCCGCATCCAGCAGGAGGTCCCGGTCAAGATAAAAGATCAGCCCGCGCGTCGGCCGGCCGCTTGCCCCGGCCAGGAGGCGCATGTAGTTCCGCACCTGCAGCATGTGGCTTTCTCTGAGCTCTCCGCTTTTGTAGTCCAGAACAAGCAGCCCGCCTCCCTCTTCATCTTTGTGCCCCAAAGCCCGCAGGTCCACCAGCAGGTCCGTTCGGTAGACGTTGCCCTGCTCGTCCATGATACCGTGTTCGCGCAGTCCGCAGGCCAGCCAGGCTGCGGCATCGGGCAGGGCGGCGAAGCGCAGCAGCGCCGCGCGCAGTTCGGCGGCAAAGTCTTCCGCCTGTTCAAGCGGGGGCGGGAAAAGGCGCAGGCCGCAGTCCACCGCGCGTCCGACCGCTTCGTATACGGCCCCCGCGTCCTGTCCGCGCGGCAGATGCAGGCGCTCAAGGCACAGGTGGGCCAGGATGCCGCGTTCCCGCGCCGTCAGGCGGGGGCCGGGGTCACCACCGCCTTTTTGCCGGATATCGTCCGCACCCGCAAGCGGTTGCGAGCGGAATATCTTCAGACGCGGCAAATGTTCCATAGGCCGCCACGGCAGCGGCGGCAAAGGGCAGGGAGAGCTTTCCCCGCAGGCGTCCGTATCCCCCGGCGGGGCGGCGTCCCGGTCCGCCGGCGCATCATCTTCCGGGTCCGGGTTTTCCAGACGGCAGAATCGGTCCCCGTATTTTTCCCGGTAGATGTCGACCAAGAGTTTCAGCGCGCGTGCCGGGCGCGTGCCCGGATTTGTCAGGAAGGCGTGCAAGGCGTAAACGGGGCGCGTCCAGGCCACATACAGCAGGTTCAGCCGCTCAAGTTCGGCGCGTATGCGGGCCGGGTAATGGAGATCGGGCAGTTCGCGCACTTCCCGGGTCATCAGGTCCAGCCCGAGGCATGTGTGTTGCACGATCTTCAGGCTGTGCGGCGTCTGCTTGTGCTGGAAAGGTATGACGACCACCGGAAATTCCAGTCCCTTGGCCTTGTGTATGGTCATCACGCGCACGGCGTTCATGTTTTCCGGCATGGGCAACTTTTCGTCCGCGCCGCGCTTGCGGCAGAAAGCGAGAAAGGTCGCCGGCGAGGCAAGCCCCTGTTGTTCCGCAAGCCTGGCAAGCTCCAGAAGGCGGCGGACAAAAGGTCGGTCTTCGGCCCTGCGTTTTTCAAGGTCGAAGCGCGCTGTAATCTCGGCAAGCAGGTCGTAGGCGCTCATGAGCCCGGCCTCGGCATAAAACGGTTCAATCAGGCTTGCCCACAGAGCCGGGAAACGGCTACGGAAAAGGCTGTATAGAGGAGGGCGGGGCGGGGCATGGCTGAAAGCGCTTTCCGCTGCCCAAGAGAGCAGGGCTTGCGGATCATGACCGGTATAGCCGCCGGCAAGTTCCGAGCCGGAGATGAATTCCATGAACGCCGCATCGTCGGGCGGGTAATCCAGAAAGGCCAGGAAAGAAACAAGTTTGCCGACAAGGGGATGCTCGAAGAGCCTGAAACTGTTTTCCGTCACCACCGGGATTTTCCATTGCGTCAGCAGTCCCGCGACAAATTCCGCCTCATCCCCGGCACGGACTAGGACGGCAATGTCGCCGGGCTTCCAGCGCATCGGCAATTCTTCCGTAAAAAGCCGGTGTAGTCTCCGGCGCACCGCGTTTTCCACCGCCTCGGCATTTTTCCCTTCCACGTTGTAGAGAACAACCTCGGCACCGGAGCTTCGCGGGTCCGCATCCCAATTTTTTTCCGGCGGAACCTTCTGGTCCGACCCGCTGAAAATGTTCACCGTTTCTTCGGCGGCCGCGCGCCTGTACGCGGCGGGCGTGTCGTCCGGGAGCAGGGCGTCCATGACGGCGGCCGCCGTTTCCGGTTGCGCCGGCAGGGAAAAAAAGGCGTTGTTGTGAGCGATGACAAGGGGGTGGCTGCGCCGGTTCTCCTTGAGGAACAGCGTTTCCGGGTCGGGGGCTACGGCAAGGAGATCCCGCGAAAACGCGATTTCGTCGAAAAGCCCGGCATCGCCACCGCGCCAGCCGTATATGGCCTGTTTGGCGTCGCCTACCAGATAGAGCCTGCCTCCCGTGGAAAGAGCTTCAAGCGCGAGGGGTAGTATGGCCTTCCATTGTTCGCGGCTGGTATCCTGAAATTCGTCCAAAAGAATACGGGAGATACGCGTCCCCAGACGGCAGAGGGCATCGGACACACCCGTTTCCCCGCTCATCAGGCCGGCGGTCAGGCGCGGCATGAGCAGGGCGGGAAGCAGCTTTGCTTTTTTGTCGGCCTTCATGCGCGCGTGAAGTTCCCCGGCCAGACGGCACAGGGGCGCCAGTTGCAGGGCATGGCGCAGAACGGCCAGCATCGCGGCATAAGCCGAGCCCGCATCCCGCGCGCGAGCGAATGCCTGCAATGTTTCTTCCGATGCCGCCCCTTTGGATGCCTTGTTCAGGCAGTCGTCGAACTCGTTTTTCCGTGCGGAGGCCCCGGAAGGAGGGGCCTCGCCCGGCGCGGATTGCGCGCAGGCCCGCAAAAAATTGAGATAATGCGCGTTGACGCTGAGTTTTTCTTTTGCGATCCGTTCAAGCAGTTCCGCGCAGGACGCTTTACATTTTTTGTGCAGGCCGTTTATGCGGGCATATATCTCGCCTTCCTCCGCCATCGGGAGGGGCTTGCCGAGCAGCGCAAGCTCGACAAGCTCAAGGAGCGGGTCATGCAATCTGCTTCCAAGGGTGAAGCCGCGCATGTTGCCGAAAGACAGCAGGCTTTTGCAGGCCGAGTGCAGTGCGGCGCGCAGGACGGCGGCGTCAGCGCCCGGGGAAAAGCGGTTTTCGCACTCGTCCGCGGCCAGATCTTCCATCAGGCTGTCATAATAGGGCGTGAAATATTCAGCGGCGTCAAAAGAAGGTTCGAAGTCCGGGGGAAGATTGAGTTCCAAGGCGGACAGGCGGACCAGGGTGGTCAGCAGGCTGTCTATGGTGCGGATGTTCAGGCTGCCGTAACGTCGCAGGATGCGTTCAACCCACAGCGCTGCCGGGGAGGACGCGCGCCTTGTGTCCTGTGTCGCCGCGAGGCTTTGCAGGGCTTCCAGTTTGAGTGTGGAAAGAACGCGGTCCTTCATTTCCGCCGCGGCCTTGTTGGTAAAGGTGGCCGCCAGAATTTCCTGCAAGGCGTATCCATCCAGGCGTCCGTGCAGGGCGCAGGCCGAGGATGGGGCGTCAGGGTCGGCCTTGTAGAGCAGTTCGATAAAATTTTTAGTCAGCGTGTATGTCTTGCCCGAGCCGGCGGAAGCTTTGATGCGGGTGATCATGTCGCCGGTCGGTCCGCCTCGCCCACCGTTGCCAGATCCGGTTGCCCGGCGGAATCCAGCACCGTCTGCCAATAGGCTGAATGGATATTCAGCCTGCGGCGTTTGTGCGTGACCGGCTCCAGCGGCAGATGCACATACTGGCCCATAAGTTTTGCCACCACCATGTTTGTTTTTCCGGCCATGGCCGCGTGAACGGCGTGCTGTCCCAGAAAGCCGCAGTAGACTTTATCGTTGGCGTTGGCGGGCACGGAGCGGATCATGTAGCTGGGGTCTATGTACTTCAGGGAAAAGGGCAGGCCTTCGGCATCCAGATATTTTTTTATTTCGCTGCGCAGCACATCGGATACATCGCTGAGGGCTATGTTGCCCGAAGGGTCCGTCTCGTTTCTGCTCGCCGCCAGATGCTGGCCGGCGCCTTCAGCCGCGACGATGACCGCGTGGCTGCGTTTTCTCAGACGGTCGGCGAGTTCGGGCAGCAATCCCGACGGGCCGTGCAGGGCAAAGGGAATCTCCGGGATGAGCACAAAATTCACTTCTTTCATGGCCAGCGTCGCCTGCGCCGCGATGAATCCGGATTCGCGGCCCATGAGTTTGACTATGCCGATACCGTTTTTGTATCCCATCGCTTCTGTATGGGCGCATTGTATGGCCTCGGTGGCTTTGAAAACGGCGGTTTCAAAACCGAAACTCTCGCTGATGAAGTTGATGTCGTTGTCGATGGTCTTGGGAATGCCGATGACCGCTATGCGCAGGCAGCGGGTTTCTATTTCCCGTACTATGTTCTGCATGGCCCGCATGGTGCCGTCGCCGCCGATCATGAAGAGGCAGCTTACATTCATGCGTTCCAGGGCGTCCACGACTTCTTCCGGATTTTGCGGACCGCGCGACGAACCCAGAATGGTTCCGCCGAACTGGTGAATGTCCGTCACTTTCTGCGGGGTCAGTTCCACGACATCGTGCCCGTACTTGGGTATAAAACCTTCCAATCCGTACTTGATGCCGATGATGGTGGAAACATGGTATTTGTAAAAAGCCTCCATCACTACGGCGCGTATGACGTCGTTGATGCCCGGGCAGAGCCCCCCGCAGGTGACCACGGCGCATTTGGTCTTGGGAGGGTCAAAGTATAGGTTCGCGCGCGGTCCGGCCGCTTCAAATTCAGCCGCGACCGGGGGCAGATCGTTCAGTTCATCCAGATGTTCGCCGTCCAGGTAAATGGGAATATGTTCCTTGGCGACGAAACGTACTTCCGGCAACGGGGAGGGAACCTTGCTCATGCCCAGCGTACGTATCCTGGTCGTGAAGCTGAAGTCGCCTACAGTTATTTTTTGTTCAGGTTTCATTTGTTCTTCCGTTCGGTTTTTTTGTTCAGCTTCATTATGTTCCCCCGCTCGGCAAAAGTCGCGTCGGACCGCTTTGCCGGACTTCGGCGGGCTTCAGGCCGCCGGGTAAGTGTTGATGAAGAGCGTAAGCTGGGTGCAGAAGGCCGTCAACTGCAAAAGGCAGGCGCCGAAGGCCCCTGCCTTGCGGCGCATGGGGTTCGCGGCGAGAACGCCGGCCAGATGCAACAGGCAGCCCAAGATCGGCAGAGCGCAGGCGGCAAGCAGGATGCCCGCTTCGGGGGTCTGCCTGAATTCGGGCGCCGTGGATGCCGACAGGGATGAAAAGAGCAGGGCGCCCGCAACAGTCGCGGCAATGGTGAAAATCAGGGCGGAGCGCGCGGAGGCGCGCGCGGCAAAGGCATAATAGTCGCGCCCGTAATCGGCCCTGTTCCGGCGCAGAATCAGCCATAAGCGGACCAAAGCGGAAGCGGCGGCAAGCCCGGTGAAGAAAAGATACAGTACCGGCGGCCACAAGATGGCGTTGCCGGCAAATTCCTCCAGCATGGCGGGCAGGGCCGCGCCGGGGTTTTCATCCAGGAGCAGGGAAATATACGGATGCTGGATGAACAGGAAGAGCAACGTCAGCAGACAGAACAGCAAAAGACCGGTCAACAGCGCGGACAGGCCGATGAGCAGATGTATCGCGCGCTGCCTGCGCAGCGCGGGCCATGTGCCGGTATAGAGCAGCGAGAGAGCCGGCGACAGGATACAGAGAAGCGCCGGAACAAAGAACTTAAGCCTGCGCGGGTTGAAAATATCGCACAAGGAAGGCGGGTCCGGGCACCGGGGCAGAAACAGTGCGGCATTCAGGAGCAGGAATAAAAGGGCGGCAAGTCCGGCAAGCAAAAGCGCTTGGCTGAACTGCAAGGCATATTTGTCGTAAAAAGCCTTGTTTTGCCGGAGGTACGTCGATTCCGCGCGCAGGGCGGGCAATCCGCCGCACAGGAAGGCCAAAAGGAAAAAAGCGCCTGTTCCGAACAGGGCCGGAAAGATGAGGAACTCATCCGCCTGTATATCGTATTGTGACAGTGCGTCGAAAAAAGGCATCTGCCCTCCGCCCTCCGTTGTGCTCGTCGTACGGATATGTTGCCTGAAAAATCAAGGTGAGGCAAGAGGCGCAGCGGGCAGAGGGAGGCGGGCGGCGGGTACCCGCCGCCGGAGCATTGTGCAATTTCATTTACAAAATGCTCTAAAAGCTGATCCGGGAGGCAGAAACAGTGACCCGTTACAGGATGTATACGAAAATTGTGCTGAGTTCGCTCTTGCGCCGCCGTTCTCGAATGACGCTCGCTCTGGCGGCCGTGATCACCGGCTCGACCGTATTTCTGGGCATGGGCGCTGTATACTTCGACATCCCCCGCCAGATGGGCCGGGAATTCCGCTCATACGGAGCGAACCTTATTCTGGTCCCTTCAGGCGACAATGCCGCCCTGCGCCCGGAGGACATCCGCAAGGTCAAGGAACTGTTGCCCGCGGACAAAGTCGTCGGGATGGCCCCCTTTCGCTATGAAACCCTGTACTACAACAGGCAGGGGCTTACCGTCGCCGGCACCGACATGGATGCCGCACGGAAAAGCGGACCCTTCCGGCAGGTGCAGGGTGAATGGCCGAAAGCCGACAATCAGGTGCTGATCGGCACGGACATAGCCGAGCAGACCCGCCTTTACACAGGAACCTCCATAACGCTGGAAGCTGTCCCTCCCAAGAGCCGCAGGATCAAAAAGGAATTCACGGTCAGCGGCGTCATCCGCACCGGCGGACCCGAGGACGGGTTCGTGCTCATGCCTCTGGGAGGGCTTGAGGCGTTGCTCGGCTCACCCGGCAGGGCCGATACGGTGGAAATCAGCATCGCCGCCGGGAGCGCGGAAATTACCCGTCTGGCGGAACAGATCCGGGCAGAAGTGCCGGGCATCGCCCCCCGCCCGGTCAAACGCATTATGAATTCGGAAAGCACGGTACTGAACAAGCTGCAGGTGCTGGTCTATCTGGTGACGGCCGTGGTGCTCCTCCTGACCATGATCTGCGTGGGCACCACCATGATGACCGTGGTCATGGAACGCAGAAAGGAGATCGGCTTGAAAAAGGCCCTCGGCGCGGAGAACAAAAGCATTATCAAGGAATTTTTGGGCGAGGGCATGGTTCTGGCCTGCGCGGGAGGGCTTCTCGGCTCCGTTTCCGGTTACTTTTTCGCCCAGGTCGTGAGCATGAGCGTGTTCGGACGCGAGGTCAGCCTGCCCTTTTTCCTCATCGTGCTGACCTTGAGCGCCTCATTGCTCGTCACCCTGTCGGCTTCACTTGTCCCGGTCGCCCGCGCGACCGATGTGGAACCCGCCTCGGCGTTGCGGGGAGAATAGGAATCTTTTTCGCCGGAGCGTTACGCAATAACTTGATTGTAAGGACGGCAGGATGAAGAACATACTCGAATTACGTGATGTTTCGATGGTCTACGGGTCCGTCAAGGCCCTGCGGAACATCACCCTCAGCATACAGCAGGGGGAATGGACGGCGATCATGGGATCTTCGGGTTCGGGCAAGACTACCCTGATGAACATTGTCGGCTGTATGAACAAGCCCACGCACGGCTCGGTCATCCTTGACGGTGAAAAAATATCCCGGCTGGACGCAAAGGATCTCACGGTCATCCGCAGGGACAAGATCGGCCTGATTTTTCAGGAGTTCCACCTGATTTCCTACCTCACCGCCGTGGAAAACGTCATGATCGCCCAGTACTACCACAGCATGGCCGATGAAGAGGAAGCGATGCAGGCCCTTGAGCGCGTCGGCATGGGGCATCGGGCCGGGCATCTGCCCCGGCAGCTTTCCGGCGGCGAACAACAGCGCCTGTGCATTGCGCGCGCCCTGATCAATCATCCCAAGCTCGTTCTGGCCGACGAGCCTACGGGCAACCTGGACGAAAGCAATCAGGCCGTGATCATGGACATTTTTCATCAACTGCACAGCGCGGGGAGCACCATCATTGTGGTCACCCATTCGCCCGAAGTGGCGGAACATGCCCGGCGCATCGTGCAGCTTGAATTCGGGCGCATGATCAAAGACGGCGCAACGGCACGCTGCATGGTCGCCTGAGGCCGCACTCTCTGAAACATGAAAAAAATTGTTTTTCTCCCGCTGTGTCTGCTTTGCACAGGCGCCTTCGCCGCTGTGTCACCGCCCGGCGAGCCGACGGAAATGAACTGGACCCGCAGACCCGTCGTCTTCAGCCACCGGGCGCACCTGGACGCTGCGGCCCTGCAGGGCGACGGGGAAAACTGCGGCCTCTGCCACCATCCCGTAAACGATGTGACGCGGCATCTGACCTGTGCGACGCCGGACTGCCACGACAATCTCAATCCCAAGGACATGAGCGTCCGCTCCTATTATCTGGCCACGCACAATATTCTGAAGGGCCGCTTCAACAGTTGTCTGGCCTGCCATGTGGAACAGGCCGGAGGCGATATGGCGAAAATGAAGCGTATGGTCGGCTGCGAGGAATCGGCCTGCCATTATTAGCATTTCAAAATTGAAAATGCTCAGGCGGCGTAAGCGCGAAGCGCCGCCACCCGCCCCGCAGGCATAGGCGAAACTTGCTTTCGCCAAACGCCGGAGGAGGCGTTTCAAAATTAAATTGCCTTAGGGAAGCACTGATTTAATCGGGGCGCGGCATCCGCGAAACGCGGCCCGCAATATTGACATGCGGACTCCGGCCGTTTATAGATACGCACTCACGCGCACATGTCCGGATTCCGAACGGACGAAACGCCGCACGATGCGCGGCGTCGTGCGGACACGCGTTCCCACAGGGAGGAAAGCTTATGGCTACCTTGGGTCTTTTGTTCGCGCTGGTCTGCGCTGCATTCGCAATTATCCACGGGATACGCTCCGGCAGGGAAATAGCAGCCTTGCCGTCGGGCAACGAACGGATGCGGGAAATTGCGGGCGCCATACAGGAAGGGGCGGCCGCTTACCTGAAACGCCAATATACAACCATCGCCGCCGTCGGCTGTGTGCTGTTCGTCCTGCTCTGGGCAGCGCTGAGCTTCGGCACCGCCTTCGGCTTCGCTCTGGGCGCGGTTCTTTCCGGAGCGGCGGGCTTCATCGGCATGAATGTCTCGGTCAAGGCCAACGTGCGTACCGCCGAAGCGGCGCGGGAGGGTCTTGCAACCGCTCTGGCCGTGGCCTTCAAGGGCGGTTCCATTACCGGCTTTCTCGTGGTCGGACTCGGTCTGGCCGGGGTAGCCGGGTATTATTTCCTGCTGAATCTGTTCTGTGACGGCAACCCGGCGGAGATCATCAAGCCCCTGATCGGACTCGGCTTCGGCGCTTCCCTGATTTCCATCTTCGCGAGGCTCGGCGGCGGCATTTTCACCAAAGGCGCGGACGTCGGCGCCGATCTGGTGGGCAAGGTCGAAGCCGGGATTCCCGAGGATGACCCCCGCAACCCCGCGGTCATCGCCGATAATGTCGGCGACAATGTCGGCGACTGCGCGGGCATGGCCGCCGATCTTTTTGAAACCTACGCCGTGACCATCATCGCCACCATGTTGCTCGGCGCCCTGTTAATCAAGGGCGCGGAAGCGCGCGCTGTCGCGTATCCCTTGGTCCTGGGCGGATTTTCCATACTGGCCTCGATTTTCGCCTGTCGTTTCGTCACCATAGGGGCGGACGGAAAAATCATGAAAGCACTGTACAAGGGGCTGATTGCGGCCGGCGCGGCCGCCGTCGTGGGTTTTTTGCCCATCACGTACATCTTCATGCCGGACAACGCCTTGGACGCCTCCATGGGCATCAGCGGCGGCGCGGCCGGCCGGCTCTACGGCTCGGCTCTGGTGGGGCTGTTGTTGACCGGGTTGCTGGTCCGGATCACGGAATATTACACGGCTACGGAATATGCGCCGGTACGCCGCGTGGCCGAAGCCTCGCAAACCGGCCACGCTACGAACATCATAGCCGGACTCGCCCTGTCCATGCGCTCCTCTGCCCTCCCCGTCCTGGCCGTATGCTTCAGCATCTACGCGGCCTATATGCTTGCCGGCCTGTACGGCATCGCGGTGGCCGCAACCTCCATGCTCTCCATGACCGGCATCATTGTGGCCATCGACGCATACGGACCCATCACCGACAACGCAGGCGGCATCGCCGAGATGGCGGAGCTTCCCCAATACGTCCGGGCCGTGACCGACCCTCTTGACGCCGTCGGCAACACTACCAAGGCCGTAACCAAGGGTTACGCCATAGGTTCAGCCGGGCTGGCCGCTCTGGTGCTTTTCGCGGACTACACGCACGCTCTGGAGGAGGCCGGACGCCACATCAGTTTTGATCTTTCCAGTCCCCCGGTCATCATCGGCCTGTTCATCGGCGGCATGGTACCCTATGTTTTCGGCGCCATGGCCATGGAAGCGGTCGGCCGCGCGGCGGGTTCCGTCGTCAACGAGGTCCGCCGCCAGTTCCGCGAGACTGCGGGCATCATGGAAGGCACGACCAGACCGGACTATTCGCGGACGGTAGACATGCTGACCAAGGCGGCCATTCATGAAATGGTCGTGCCTTCGCTGCTGCCGGTGCTGGTCCCTGTTTGCGTGGGTCTGGTCCTGCGCTGGCTGATGGGGCCGGATGCCGGGGTACAGGCCTTGGGCGGCGTACTCATGGGGTCCATCGTCACGGGCATTTTCGTCGCCTTTTCCATGACCACGGGCGGCGGGGCCTGGGACAACGCCAAGAAGTATATTGAGGATAATCATTTCGGCGGCAAGGGATCGGAGACGCACAAGGCCGCCGTCACCGGCGACACGGTCGGCGACCCCTACAAGGATACCGCCGGCCCGGCCATCAACCCCCTCATCAAGATCATCAACATTGTCGCGTTGTTGATAGTGCCCCTTCTGGTCTGAGCATCCTACCGCATTTTATGCTTGAGATGGTTGCAGGCGGGCTTTGCCCGCCGCAAGCGACAATCTCAAGCGTAAAATGCTCTAAGGCATTTCAAAGTTGAAAATGCTCTGAACATTACAGCATACTATTCATCCAGACTGATGCCGTGACCTTCAAGAATCTGCGTGACATGGTAGTACACATCGTCAAAAGGCCGGGAGGCATCCACCGTGCGACAGCGTTGCGGATACTGCTCTGCCAGGGCCAGATAGCCCCGGCGGATGCGCCGGTGAAAGTCCAGACGCTCGGCTTCGTAGCGGCCTTGCGTAACTTCAATGCCTTCCTCGATATTGCGCCGGCGGGCACGCTTCAGGCTGATTTCCGGGTCCAGATCGAAAATAAGGGTCAGGTCCGGCCATAATCCACCGACGGCGAAATTGTTCAGGTCTATCAGGCGATCCAGATCCATCCCCCGCCCGTGCCCCTGGTAACAGAGCGTGGAGTCTATATAGCGGTCGGAGATCACGAGGTCTCCCCTTTCCAGGGCCGGAGCGATCACCTGCCGCGCATGCTGGGCGCGGTCGGCAAGGTACAGAAAGAGTTCGGCCTCGTTCGTCAGACTGGTCCGCCCGTCCAGAAGCATGGCGCGCAACGCCCTGCCGAGTTCGCTGCCCCCCGGTTCGCGGGTACGCACAAAGGAAATGCCCTCATCGGAAAGTGCCGGGCACAGGCGGTCCAGAACGCTTGTCTTGCCGGAACCTTCAATGCCTTCAAAAGTAATGAACATAATGGAGTCCTGTAAGTGCTTGCGGGGCCTCAGCCCTGGAAATTGAACAGAGACAGACCTTTTTCTTCCGGCCTGCCGCCCCTGCCCGGCCCGCGCGGAACGGCGGCAGGGGTAGTCGGGGCGCGGTAGAGAAAGCGTTCCATCGCTGTGTTGTATTCGGACCAGCCTCCTTCTTCGACTCCCGCCAGAGCGTCCTCCACCTGCTTGAGTTTGGCGTCGAGCATGTCGGCGCAATGCAGGGCCAAGGCCTCCGCAGTGGCGGGCAGGCGAGGGGAGCCGAATTCGTATGACCCGTGGTGACTCAGGATCATGTGTTCCAGATGTTGTGCGAGTCCTTCCTCAAGACCCGCTTTGCGCACGAAAGCGCCCAATCTGTCCGTGAACAGGCCGATATGTCCTATGAGCCGGCCGGGGGTGGTATAGTTGACGGCCGGGCCGGAACTCAGTTCCCATAGTTTGCCGAGGTCGTGGCACACCGCGCCGGCGAAAAGCGCCTGCCTGTCCAAGTCGGTGTAGTGATCCGCAATGCGCAGGCAGAAACGGGCGACGGACAGTGTGTGCTCCAGAAGCCCCCCCGCATAGGCGTGGTGCAGGGACTTGGCCGCCGGGGCGATGCGCAGGGCGGGGACGATGTCCCCGTCCGCCAGCAGGGCGAGGATGAGTTTGCGCCACGGCGCATGATGCAGGTTTTTACGGGCCAGATCCGTGAGTTCCTGCAGCATTTCCTCCGGCTTGCGTTTCGAGGCGGGCATGAAGAGCGTCAGATCCAGAGCCTGCTGTTCCGCTTCGTCCAGCACGCGCAGTTCCTCGACCACGAAATCCGGCCTGTCGCGCCAGCTCCCGATCCTGCCCCGGGCCCACACTGCCGCCCCCGGCGCGAGATCTTGGTAATTGCGGCTTTGCGGACTCCAAATTTTGCCGGGTACGCTGCCTGTTGCGTCTTTGAACTCCAACAGCCAGTATGGGCCGTTTTTGGATTGACTCAACCTTGCGGCGGAAAGAATAAAAATATCAGCAACCTCGTCGCCGGGGCTGAGATTTTCTACAAAAAACTTTTTACTTGCGGACATTGTTTTGCGTTGAACTGTGCAGTCGGGACGAGTCTCCCGCCCGCGCCGGGCGGGAGACTCGTCCGCCTATTTAAGCTGTCTTGCCAAGAGTTCGGCGATATGCTCGACCTTGACCTTGTTGCCGCGTTTTTCCTCGCCTCCGCGGATCTGCATCACGCAACCGGGGCAGTCGGCCACTATGGTTGCGGCCCCGGAGGCTTCCAGGTTGTCCAGCTTGTGCTGCAGAATCTGTCCGGATATTTCCGGGAACTTCATGGAATAAGTTCCGCCGAATCCGCAACAGACGTCCTCTTCCTTGGATTCCTTATAGTCGCCCGCGGCGCGTATAAGCTTTCTCGGCTGCTCGGTCACGTTCAGGCCGCGACAAAGGTGGCAGGAGGCGTGGTAGCCGATTTTTTCGCCGGAATTGCGGAACGCGTCCTCTTTCATCCCGAGCACATCGTAGACAAAGGAACTGAAATCCCTGATCCTGCTTGCGAACTGCTGGGCTTCCGTGCGCATGCCGGGCGCATCGGCAAGCAGCTCGACATAGTGGTTCTTGATGTGCGAGGCGCAGGAAGCGCAGAGGGTGACAATGTAGTCCAGACGGGCGGGGTCGAAGGCTTTGATATTTGCCAGAGCCGTTTTTTCGGCGGCTTCGCGTTCGCCCATCATGCGCACCGGCAGACCGCAGCAACTTTGTCCCATGGGAAACTCCACGGAACAGCCTCCGGCCGCCAGCACCTTGACCGCCGCCTCAAGCTGCTCTGGATACACAAAATCCTGGGCGCAGCCGGCAAAAAGACCCACACGGATTTTGCCGTTTGCGGGCAGGCTTTTCTCAATATCTTTCCAGCGGTCGCGGAAAGCCTTGGACGCGATGGCCGGAAGCGCCCGGAAGCCCTGCCCTTTCATGAATATCTGCGGCAGATGGCGGATGTACGGCGTCCCGCCCGTGACCGGGCGCTGGGCGAATTTGCCGAAGCGCAGCAGACTGTGGAATATCTTGCGGTTTTCCAGCACCTTGGCGAGCAGCGTAGACTGGGCGGGCGCGCCTTCCTCTTCAACCAGACGGGCGCGTATCTCCTGAATGATGCCGGGCAGATCAATGCCCGCCGCACAGACGTCCTTGCACGCCTCGCAGTTGATGCAGTTCTGCACCAGATTGCGGGCGTTTTCCCGACCATGGAAGAAATAGGTCAGGATGAGGCCTATGGCTCCGATATAAACATAGCCCATCTGATGCCCGCCCACCAGACGGTACACGGGGCAGACATTGGCGCAGGCGCCGCAACGTACGCAACGCAGGGCGCTTTTGCAGATTTCGTCCTGAGCTAGGGCCGTGCGGCCGTTGTCCAGAAAGATCACGTGCATGATCTTACGTTTGTCGGGAGTCAGGGTATTTTCCGCCGACCCGGTCATCCAGGAAACGTAGGTGGTGATGGCCTGGGCAGTGGCGTTGCGCGGCAGTACCCGGATGATGCGCAGGGCATCGTGGATGTTCGGCACCAGCTTGTCTATGCCGGCCAGGGCCACATGCACGCGCGGCAGGGTGGTGGTCAGGCGTCCGTTGCCCTCGTTGGTGCAGATGCCTATGGTGCCGGTATCCGCAACGGCGAAGTTGGCCCCGGAAATACCCATGTCCGCATTGGCGAACCTGGAACGCAACTCCCGCCTGGCCACCTTGACCAGCTTGCCTATGTCGCTGTCCTGCTTCAATTTTGTTTCGTCGGTAAAGGTATCAGCCACCTGGTACCTGGAAAGGTGTATGGCGGGCATGACCATGTGCGTCGGCCCTTCGTGGCGCAACTGTATGATCCATTCGCCGAGGTCCGTTTCCACCACCTTGCAACCGTGTTCTTCCAAGGCGTGATTGATGTGGATTTCCTCCGCAGTCATGGACTTGGATTTGATCACCAGTTTACAGTTGTTCTCTTTCGCGATTCTGCAGACGATCTCGTTGGCCTCGGCGGCGGTCGCGGCCCTGTGCACGTGCACGCCGCGTTTTTCGGCCTCGTCCTTGAACTGCGTGTACAGTTCTTCAATCTTCGTAAGTCCCTCGTCCTTTGCCGCGGCTATTTCCTGTATGAGTTCTTTTTCATTGATGTCCGCGAAGATGGTGAGGCGGTTGGCCTTATATGCCACGGCAAATTTGTCCAGAGTTTCGCGCAGAAAGGAGTTGTCCAACGATCCCTGCAAGCGCTCCCGGTATTCTTTCATGCTTTCGGCGTGTTGCATTTTCAGCCCTCCATAAGAGCGATGTGCAGTTCAAGGGGACCGTGCACGCCCAGAGTGAGTACACGTTCAATATCGGCAGTGCGGCTCGCGCCGGAAATAAAGGCCGTGTACATGACGCCTTTTTCCATAAGTTTCTGCAGATAGGGCTCCACATCGTAGGATGTTTTTTTGATCTGGGATTTTTTCAGGGCCACCACATGCACTTCGGCGATCATGGTCGCCAGGCGCACGTCTTCGCTCATACACTCGATAATGGTGGTGGCCGTTTCGGCGACGGCGCCGTCCGCTGTGGTAAAAGCCACGTCGATGCCTTCCAGATGCCCACGCATGCCTGAGCGCAGCATGTCGAAGCCCCTTTCCGCCCCGAGCGCGGCCAGGGCAGAGTATTCCTTGTCGGTCAGGTTCGGGGCGCAGAACATCTTTTTTTCCGCCTTGACGATCCCGGCTGAAGTTTGCTCCGTTCCGCAATACACAAGTTCGCAAAAGTCTTTTTTCTCACACGTATCCAGAGCGTAGGCCACGGCTTCGGCCATGTCCTTGACTTCGACAACCTTGATGGATACGGGCGCGGCTTTTTGCTTGAACAGTTCGACGGCTTCCTTGTCAATAGTCGCCATAAGACCTCCGCTGCGGTTTAAGGTATTGTTTTTTCACGGTGCCGGCGCAGGCTCACCGTATTGTGTACCGATACTACCAAGAATCAAACGGATATCAAGAGAATTTTCCACCAATCTTGTGCCTGCGCGGAGTTGTTTAAGGTCCCGTATCTTTTTGGCTCTGAAAATACGCGCCATGTTGCGGGCGGTACAATATGCGTCTTCGCGCACGCGGATCAGGACGACGTTTTTTTCTTCCGCCTTGGCCCGGATCATTTCCACGGGGCTGACGTTGCCGGTCAGGATGATGCAGGGGCAACCCGCGCATATGGCGGCGATCTGCAGATCCTGGCGGTCTCCTCCGGTGATGACGGCACAGTCGGCGCGCTTGTGCAGATGCAGCATGAAGTTGTCCACCTGCATGGAGCCGATCAGGAAGTCGGAAACCATACCCGTGGCCTGCTCGTTGCCGGCGACGATGCGACCGTTGAGGTTGTGTGCCAGATCAATCATGCGCACGGCGGCCAGGGCAGGCTCGCGCCCTATGCACCCGGTCACCGGCACGCCCCGTCCGCGCAGCCAGGGAAGCAGAATTTCGGCGGCGGCGCGGCGGTCGTTTTCCTGCACATCATTGAGCACAACGCCGATGAGGGAGTCGCCCAAGGAGTCGCGGATCGTGAGGATGCCGTCCAGGTTGATGCGCCGGTGAAAGCGCACCGCGAGCAGTACCTTGAGATCCAGTTCACGGACCACGGACAGTCCGTCCGCCCCTGCGCTGTATCCGGTACAGGGAAAGGCCCCTACCCCTGACACCAGACAGATTTCCTTGCCCGCCGCCAGTATCCGGTAGGCATCCCGGATGCGCCCCAGGGCGTTCTCGTGTTTCTCATGCAGGGCAGGTGAATAGATGTCCTCCGGCAGCATGACCGGGGTGAGCACGTCCGGAGAGGCCTCCTGGCCGAGCACCTCCTGCACCATCATGGCGTCCGCATCGCCGGTAACATCGTCTTTTTTGCCGGGAATGCAGCCCACGGGCTTCATGTAGCCCACGGAAAAGCCCGCTTTCCGGAACAGAAGTCCCAGGGAAAAGGCGAGCAGGCTCTTGCCTGCCCGCGGCGTGGTGGAGCCGATATAGACGCCCGCGCTCATGCGGTCCTCCGTGTAAAGAGCGCCCTTGTCGGGGCGTTGCGTTCCGGATTACCTGGAGGCGGCCTCGGCGAACAGTCGCCCGGCCTCTTCCCTCAACACGTATTTGCGTATTTTTTTGCTGCCGGTCATGGGAAAGGAATCAACAAAGGCCATGAAGCGCGGTACCTTGTGCCGGGCTATCCTGCCCTTGCAATAGGCGCGCACTTCTTCCGGAGTGAGGGTCATGTCCGCCTTGGGTATGATGAAGGCGACCACGTCCTCGCCGTAGCGGCGGCTGGGCACCCCCACCACCTGCACATCCGAGATCTTGTCCATTTCCAGCAAAAAATCTTCTATTTCACGCGGATATATATTTTCTCCGCCCCTGATGATCATGTCCTTGATGCGTCCGTTGACGACCAGATAGTCCTGCCCGTCCATGACGCCCAAATCGCCGGAACGCAGCCAGCCGTCTTTGGTGATTACTTT
>JAISRC010000163.1 GCA_031273845.1 Desulfovibrio sp. | reverse complement strand
TTTATAACATACTGAAATTATTATATACGGCTTTCATTGATCGGATTTGCTATATATAAAAATATCAGTATGTTACAGAAAATACATGCTTAAAGTCCGACAAACTCCTAGAGCAGATTGACATTGAAAATGTATATCTGCTCTGCAAGGATTTGCCGGCAAATCCTTGCCGCGGGGTTGGAGCAGGCGGGCTGTGCCCGCCGTAAGCGACAATCTCAAGCGTAAAATGCTCTAACGGAAGAGCTTACAGCATTTCAACGTTGAAAATGCTCAGGCGGCGTAAGCGCGAGCCGTAGCCGCCAGCCGGCCTTTCCGGCTTACGGAGGGGGCCGGCAGAGCCGCCGCCCGCCCCGCAGGCGTAGGCGAAACCGCGTTCGCCGTCAAGCGCCGGAGGCGGCGACTCAAAATCAAATCGCTTTAGGGAAAATGCAGCCTCGGGCGCAGTGGATTACGGGCGCAGATAGGGCCTTGTTTATTTTACAATTCCGTTTTATAACTATATAATCTGTAAAGCCGTAAGCCGGTGCAGCGTCGAAACCGGCCTTATTTCACAGCGCCGCAAAAAAACGGCCGGCGCAAGGAGTCGCTTGTGGTCAAGGTTCTGGTAGTGGACGACTCAGCCTTTGTAAGACGTTCACTGATAAGTATCCTGGAAAAAGACAAAGAAATCCAGGTCACGGGGACAGCCGCCGACGGCGAAGAGGCGGTGGCCAAAGCCGCGCAACTCGACCCCGATGTCATCACGATGGACGTTGAGATGCCCAAAATGAACGGATTGAAGGCGCTTGAGCGCATCATGGCCGCTAATCCCACACCCGTGCTCATGGTCAGCTCCATGACCAGCGAGGGGGCATCCACCACGTTACGGGCCATGGAACTGGGAGCCATGGACTACATACCGAAAATAAGTTCCGGCAACCTGCACAATACGCAACGCCTGGAAAACGAACTCTGCTCCAAAATCAAGGCCATCGCCCGCCGTAAGGCTTTCCTGCGCCTGAAATTCAAAAACGCGGGCGGCAGACAGGCCACGGTAGCCTCCTGTACCCTCCCCTCCCGCACTCAGCAGACGCCGCCCGCTCCGCACATTTTCCACGCCGGCGGCAGCGTGGCTTTCGAGATCGTCGCCATCGGCGTATCAACAGGCGGGCCGCCCGCGGTACAAAAGGTGCTTTCCGAACTGCCGGGCAATTTCCCCGTGCCCATCCTCATAGCGCAACACATGCCCGCTTCCTTTACCGGCCCCTTTGCCGACCGCCTGAACAACCTGTGCGCCATAAGCGTGAAAGAGGCGGAACCCATAGAAAGAGTTCGTCCCGGCACCGTGTACATCTGCCCCGGCGGCAAACACCTGCGCCTTGAAAACAGGAGCGGGAGCCTCATGGCCGTCGTCACCGAAGAACCCAAAGACGCCCTCTACAAGCCTTCGGCCAACGTGCTCATGGAAACGGCAGGCATTGCGGCCGGGAACAAGGCTTTGGGCGTTACCCTGACCGGCATGGGCTACGACGGGCTGGAAGGAACCAAAGTGCTCAAACAACGCGGCGGTTGGGCCATAGCCCAAAACGAGGAATCCTGCGTGGTCTACGGTATGCCCAAGGCTGTTGTGGACGCCGGACTGGCCGACGAAATAGTTGACATTAAAGATATGAGCGCAACCATCCTGTCCCATTTCCAGCGGAAAGCGTGATCCCGGGACGGCAAGAGCAGTTTTAATCCACGGAGTTAGCATGTCTGAACCAGCCGAGATACTCTCCCTGTTGCAACAGAACGATCCTGAACTCGTACGCCGGGGAGCGCAGATGGCCGGCGAAGAAATGACGACCGCGGCCATCCCGTATCTGGTACGTCATATAGCCAGCCCCAACATCGGAGTGCAGGAAGCAGTGGACAGGGCGCTGCGAAAAATCGGCGGACCGGCCGTGGTCCATGCCGTGATCCCCTCCCTGCGCTCCGACAACGCGCCCGCGCGCAACATGGCCATGGATCTTCTGCGCGTTCTGGGCAAGAACGACCTGCCGGCATTGCAGGAACTTCTGCGCGACGAAGATCCGGACGTCAGAATCTTCGCCGCGGACATACTGGGATCCACGGGCAGCGCACTGGCGGTGGCCTCGCTCTGCCATGCGCTTTTGAACGACCCGGAGGTCAACGTGCGCTACCAGGCGGCCGTTAGCTTGGGACAGCTCGCCTTTGCGGAATCCGCCCCCTGCCTGAACAGCGCCCTGGATGATGAGGAGTGGGTGCAGTTCTCGGTCATAGAAGCCCTGATCAAAATCAAGGACGCATCCTCCATAGGCGCCATGGTCAAAGCTCTGGGCAAATCTTCGGAACTGGTGTCCTCCATCATGGTGGACGCCCTGGGTGAAATGGGCAACATCAAAGCCGTGCCCCAACTCATCAAGGGACTGGACAGCGCGCCCACCCCGCTTTGCAACAAGATAGTGCGGGCGGTGCTCAACATTATGGGCGAACGCTCCCTGAGTCTCCTGGGCAGCAAGGAATGTCGCCGTCTGGCCGGCTATCTGCCCTCGGCCCTTGAAGACGATGATCCCGACATTCAGGATTCAGCGGTCCGAAGCTTCGCGGCGCTCGGCGTCGAAGGCGCGACAACATATATACTGCGGCATGTGGACCGTCTGGACCCGGAACGCGACGCCGAGCGGGCGGCCATCGCCTCCGAGGCCCTTATCAAACTGGGCCGCAACCCGGAACTGGACGCCGCAGTGCGCAACCCCAACGAGCACATAGCCACTACGGCCCTCGGCGTGATGCTCAATGTGGACGAAAAAGCCGCCATTTCCATGATGATCGAGACTTTCCCGAACCGCAGCCGGGACATGCAGCGCGTCATGATCATGGAACTGGCCGCCCGCGCCGGACGCGAACACCAGGACTTTTTCCTGAAATTGCTGGAAAACACCGAAGACGGCAACCTCTTGCGCGGCGTACTGTATTTTCTCGGGAAAAAAGGCGACCCGGCGGTCGTGCTGGACAAAATACTCCCCTTTCTGGGGCATCCGTACAACGATGTTAAAGAAGCGGCCCTGGAAGCCTGCATCGCCATGCATACCCCGGAGGTGGAGCAGGTATTCCACAATCTCATGCAGGACGCCGACCCCGTGCAACGCATGATCGGAGCCTACGGCCTCGGGTTCTTCCCCATAGAAAATTCCCTGGGCGTGCTGTCCGCCGCGCTGGACGATCCGTCCCCGGACGTACGCAAGGTCGCGGCGGAAGCGCTGGGCAAAAACGCGGATGCGCACCCCGAATACATGGAACTGCTGGAAAACAAACTGCTCGACGAGAGCCGGGACGTGCGTCTGGCCGTATACGACGCCCTCGGGCGTTGCACGGACCCGCGCTTTTACACCTATCTCATACAGGGCCTCAACGACCCTGATCCCTGGGTGTGCGTACGCTGCGCCGAGTGCCTGGGCGAGAAAAAAGTGATGCAGGCCATAGAGCCGCTTGTCGGCATGCTCGCTGATGAAAATACGCTGATCGTGGTCAAGGCGGTGTCGGTGCTCGGATCTCTCGGCGGAGAAACGGCCTTCCGCGCCCTCCTGCCCATGCTGGATCATCCTGACCCGGATGTGCGCGCGGCCGCGGAAGAGGCGGTCAACGCCATCCACAAACAAGCCGGGGAGGAGTAAAGAAATGGCGCTTTTCCCGACCTCCCCGCCTTCCGGCGGCCCTGCGCTCAAACCGAACAGCGGCGTTGCATCGGGCACCACACCGGGAGGGGCCGGCGGCTTACCCGGCAGCGCAACCCCCGGCGGCCTCGCGGGCAGACCGAACACCGGCGCTGTACCGGGCGCCGGCCTGCCCGGCGGCACAACCCCCGGCCTTGCGGGCAGACAGAACACCGGCGCTGTACCGGGTGCCGGCCTGCCCGGCGGCGCAACCCCCGGCGGTCTTGCGGGCAGGACTCCGGGAGGGATTATCGGCGGAGCGGCGGTCGGGAGCGGTCCCGGCATGTTTGCAGGCGCCGCGCAACGGGCCCCGCTTACCTGCGGATCCGCCGGAGGAGGCGTGGGCGGAAAACTCAAGGTCAGCGATGACGAATTTCTGCAACTCCGTGATTTCATTTATTCGCAAAGCGGCATCTACATCGCCGAGGCGCGCAAGTATCTCGTGGAAAACCGCCTCAACAACAGAATCAAGGCGCTCAACCTCAAAACTTTCGGCGAATATTACTATTATCTGCGTTTTGACCCCAACCGCCGCGAGGAATTGACCAAACTGTTTGAGGTCATCACCACCAATGAAACCAGCTTCTGGAGAAATCCTCCGCAACTCCAGGTTTTTCAGGACAAGGTGCTCACAGCGGAACTGGACAAACTGCGCCGGGCCGGACGCAAAAAATTGCGTATCTGGTCGGCGGGCTGCTCGACGGGCGAAGAACCCTATACACTGGCCATTATTCTGTACGAGGTGCTGAAAAGCGAAATCGGGGCATGGGACATCAAAATAACGGCCAACGATCTGTCGGAATCCGTTCTGGCCGCCGCGCGCAAGGGCGTATACGCGAGCTATGCCCTGCGTACCACGCCCCAGGATATTATAGATCGCTATTTCACCAAGGATGGCGCCAATTATCTGATAGACTCAAGGATGAAGCGGCTCATTTCTTTCGGGCCGATCAACCTGAGCGACAAAATGATGCTGAAGCGCGTGGAGCGGTCGGATATCATCTTCTGCCGCAACGTCATCATTTATTTTGACGACGAGATGAAACGGCAGGTGATTGAATCGTTTTATGACAATCTCCTCCCCGGAGGATGCATGCTCATCGGACATTCGGAATCCCTGCACAATATTTCCAGGGCTTTCAAACCGGAGTACCATGCCGGAACGATAGTGTACCGCAAGGAAGAGTGAGGCTGCATGGACGCGGGCGCAGGCTCCGCAACAGGGGCAAGAAGAGCCAGAGTGCTTGCCGTGGCCAACCAGAAGGGCGGCGTAGGCAAAACCACGACCAGCGTGACCTTGGCCTCGGCACTGACCAGACTGGGCAAGCAAGTCATGATCATGGACCTTGATCCGCATGCCTGCGCATCGGTACATCTGCGCTACTACCCCGACGATTTCCAGTATTCGGTCAACGACATTTTCACGGACGGGTCCTCCGGAAAAGCGGCGGCGGAGGGACTTTGGGACAGAATCAGACAGCATCACGCGGAGCAGGAATTTGATGTGGTGCCGGCCACCATCCGCCTGGCGGAACTGGAAGTTGATCTTCGCCACCGCAAGGGCAAAGGAGCCATACTGCACCAGTCTCTGGAGCATGTACGCGGAGAATATGACTTTATCGTGCTGGATTGCCCGCCGCACGTCGGCATATTGCTGGTCAACGCCCTGGTGGCTTCAGACCTGCTGGTGATCCCCATCCAGACGGACTTTCTGGCCCTGCACGGATTGAAGTTGCTGTTCGACACCATCAAAGTGCTGAACAAAGTATTGCCGCGGCCCGTCTGCTACCGTGTGCTGCCCACCCTGTACGACAGACGGGCCAGGGCATGCGCGCGGGTGCTTGAACTGCTGTCCCTGAAAATGAAAGACAGTATGTTCCGGACCGTGATCGGCATGGATACGCGTTTTCGGGAAGCAAGCGCCCAGGGACGCGTTATATATGAAATCGCGCCGGAAAGCCGGGGGGCGCGTGAATATGAAGAACTTGCAAAAGAGATAATCGCACTATGAACAAAAGTCCGGAAGAATACTTCAAGGAACAGAATTTTAATGCGCAACCGTCCGAAAACGCCGGGTTCACCTCGGCTGAACAGGCTTTTATGGACAAATATGTCGGCGTTGACGGGCGTTCCGTCATCAACGATATCGGCCTGAACGAAAAAACTCCGCATCCGGATACCGTTGAAGACCTGCACAAAGAAATGGATGCGGAAGAATCCCTGGACGAGATGTTGCGGTCTTCCCAGGAACTGCTCATGGTCGGCTTTTTCATAGGCGACCAGGAATTCACCATCCCGACCGTGGCAGTACAGGAGGTCATCCGCCACGAAACCCCGGCCAAATTGCCGTCGGCCCCTGAATTTGTGGCAGGCGTCATCAACCTCAGGGGACGGGTGACCCCGCTTATCCACTTGCGCGAAGTTCTGGAAGTGGCTTCGCCGCGCATGGGAGAGGATAAGTTCATCATAGTCTGCCGGCGCAAGGGTATACAAATCGGCATGATAATCGAGCGTGTACACACTATGTACAGAGTGCGCCAGGAAGACGTGGATTGGAGCATAGAGGCACATATAGGTGCGAATGTAGACTTTATCTCCGGACTTTTGAAAGTTCGTGAACAGCTTGTCGGCATTGTTTCCGTGGATCGAGTAATAACCAGCATCATCAAGTGACGGAGCGGACGAATGGCTAAACACATTTTAATTGTCGATGATTCAAAAACCATCCGCAATCTGGTAGCCTTTATTATGAAGAAGGAAGGCTTCAAGGTGACGATGGCCGAAGACGGCCTTGACGGCCTTGAAAAACTCTATTCATCGGAGAGCATTGACCTCATTATCTCGGATATCAACATGCCGCGCATGGACGGGTTTACCTTCATCAAAACCGTACGCGAACAGGAAGCCTATCGTGATGTCCCCATCGTGGTCCTTTCCACAGAGGGTAAAGAGCAGGATATCCGGCAGGGGATACAACTCGGAGCCAACCTGTATATGGTCAAGCCGGCTCAGCCGGACCAGATGATGAAAAATATACGCATGCTTCTCGGATAACAAAAAAAGCCTGAAGCGGCGGAGTGTGCTCTGCCGCCGGCCGCGGAACAATCCGTCACACGCGCGCGGGCGTAAAGATGCGGAAGCACCCGGAAGCAAAGGACAGAAGATGAGTCAGGATTTCATGGATCCGGAATTATTTGCGGATTTTATTATTGAAGCTAAAGAGCATCTGGAAACCATTGAGCCGAACCTTCTGGAGCTTGAAAAAGCCCCGGACAACCTTTCGATACTCAATGAAATCTTTCGGCCCATGCATTCTTTGAAGGGGGCCTCCGGCTTTCTCGGCCTGAACAAGATAAACGGTCTGGCCCACAAAGCCGAAAGCGTTATGGACGAATTGCGTAAAGGCTCAATGTCCATTACCTCGGAAATCATGGACGTGATTCTGGCCACGACCGACCTTCTGCGACGCATGATAGACAACCTGGAAACCATGAACAGCGAAGGCGACGTCGATACCGCGGAAATGATCGCCGCCCTTGATGCCGTGCTGGCGGGTGAGACGCCGGCTGTGGACAAAGGCGGACAGGAAAATGCGCCGGCGGGAGATGCCGCCGCGCCGGAAGCGCCTGCGCCCGCCGAAGCCCCGGCCGAAAGCCCGGCAGCGGCAACCGCGCCTGCGGCCGAAATCTCGGCAACGGCAATCGCGCCTGCGGCCGAAATCCCGGCGCCGGCCGCACCCCTTGGGGCACGCAAGCCTTTGGATACCGAAGCCTGGATAGAATCCAGAAAAAAACTGCCCAGATACGCGCTTACCGCTTTCGGGGAAGGCCACCTGCACGATTTTGTCGAGGAGGCCAAAGACAACGTCACGAAGCTCTCGGACGGCCTGCTCGACCTGGAAAAGCACCCTGAAAGCCGGGACGACCTGATCAACGATATCTTCCGCTTTTTCCACAATCTCAAAGGCAACAGCGGCATCATCGCTTTTCAGGAGATGAACGGCCTCACCCACGAAGCCGAAACCCTGCTCAATTCCCTGCGCAAGGGCGAACGGCGGGTCACCGGTCCTTTGGTGGATATTCTCCTTATGTCCGTTGATGTTCTGGAAGCGCTTATCTACTGCATAGACCCGGCATCGGGCACGGTCACGCCTTTCGACATCGACGAACTTCTGGAAAATCTGCGCTCGGCCGTGGCCGGGAACGAGTTGGCCCTGCCCTCCGGCCTTGCGCCTGCCCCGGCACAGGAAAAGCCCGCACCCGCTGCTCCGGCGCAGGAAAAGCCCGCGCCTGTTGCCCCGGCTCCCGCCGAGGCCGAGGCCGGTAAAAGACCCGATCTGGATGAAGACGATATCACGGTATACAAAGATACCGTAAACCAGCAGTTCGACAACATTGCCCAGGCACTGGAAACATTGCGCAAGGACGGGAGCAACCGCGAGTATGCGGACGCCCTGTTCCGTTCCCTGTCCACCATCCAGAACTGCTCCAATTTCATGGGCCTTGAGGAAATCAAGGTCTACGCCCAGCGCACGGCCGGCATAGTGGACAAGGGCCGTTCCACAAACATGGATTTCTCCATTATGGCCGACCTTCTGGAACAGGAATGCGCCATACTGAGAGACCTGATCCCGCCGGCTCTGGATACCTTGATCAACAAGACACAGGAACCGGCCCCTCCTGCCGCCGCCGCGCCCGCCGGCACACAGTCCCCCGCGCCCGAAGCCGCGGCAGCCTCGCCTGCCGCCGAGCGCGCGGCACCGGCAACGCCCAGGGCGACGACACCGGCACCGGTGGAGCCGGCCGCACCCAAAGCTGCGGCGCCGGCAGCGGCCGCACCCAAAACGGCGACACCGACAACGCCCGCACCGGCGGCCAAACCCGCGCCCGCTGCACCGGGCGCCAAGCCGGCAGGAGGAGATGCCCCGGCCAAGGTGTCCTCCACCATCCGCGTGGACCACGAAAAGCTCGACCACCTCATGAACCTGATCGGCGAACTCATCATCAACCGCAACCGTTACTCTATGCTTGCCCGCCAACTGGAAGAAAGCGGCGGACAGGTGGACGTTTCCCTCATAGCGCAGAATCTTACCGAAACCACCTACTCCATGGCCCGCATCTCCGACGATCTGCAGGACACGATCATGAAGGTGCGCATGGTGCCGGTGTCCTCGGTGTTCTCGCGTTTCCCCCGTCTGGTGCGCGACCTTTCGCGCAAAAGCGGCAAAGAGGTGGAGCTGATCATCGAAGGCGAAGAAACCGAACTGGACAAGAGTGTTGTGGAGGTTATCGGGGATCCCCTGGTGCACCTTATACGCAATTCCGTGGACCACGGCATTGAGCCGGAAGCAATCCGCGCCGAGCGCGGCAAACCGGCCCAGGGCAGCGTCTGGTTGCGCGCCTTTTACAAGGGCAACTCCGTGGCCATTGAAATAGAGGACGACGGCCAGGGCATAGACCCTGAAGTCATGCGCCAGGTAGCAATACGCAAGGGGGTCATTACCCCTGACGAAGCCAAAAACTTGGACGACCGCGAAGCCATCGAGCTTATCTTCGCCCCCGGTTTCTCCTCGGCGGAAGTGGTCACGGATATTTCCGGCCGGGGCGTGGGCATGGACGTGGTGCGCACCAACATCAAGAACCTCAAAGGCAGCATCAATACCATCTCCGAGGTCGGCAAAGGCACAAAGTTTACGCTTGTCCTGCCCCTGACCCTGGCCATCATCGACGCCCTTATGGTGAACGTGGACAACGAGACCTTTGCCATTCCCCTGGATGCCGTATCCGAAACGGTAAAGATCGAGGCGGTGCGCCTGACGGACGTCAAAGGACGCAAAGCCGTCACTCTGCGCGGCGAGGTTCTGGGCATCATCAGTCTGGCGGAATTCCTGGGACTGCACTCCAATATGAGTGCGGAAGGTTTGCTGAACGTGGTGGTCATTCAGGACAATGACAGGCGCCTCGGTCTGGTTGTGGATCGCCTGCTGGAACGGCAGGAAGTGGTGATCAAACCGCTCGGCTCCTACCTGGGGGATATCAAGGGCATTTCAGGCGCCACCATCATGGGTGACGGCTCTGTCATCCTGATCCTTGATCCGCACGAAATATACACCCTCGCCACATCCAGGACCGGTTGATCCGGTCCTCCGGCGGGTATCCGCCGCCCGTTCCGCAGGCGCCGGCGAAACTGTGTTTCGCCGTAAAGCGCCGGAGGGAGCATTTCAAAATCAAATTGCTTTAACCCGGCGCTTTCCCGTGGATAACGCAAAAAACAAGGAGGTTCCCATGCCGGGTACGACCGGAACGGAAAGAGTGAAACGGGGCATGGCCCGGATGCAGAAAGGCGGCGTGATCATGGATGTGGTCAGCACTGACCAGGCGAAAATAGCCGAAGACGCCGGAGCCGTGGCCGTGATGGCTCTTGAGCGGGTGCCGGCGGATATCCGCGCGGCCGGCGGCGTGGCGCGCATGGCCGACCCCGCAATCGTGGAAAAGATTATGGAGGCCGTGACCATCCCGGTGATGGCCAAGGCCCGCATCGGCCATATCGCGGAAGCGCGCATCCTGGAAGCCCTGGGTGTTGACTACATTGATGAAAGCGAGGTTCTGACTCCGGCGGACGAGGAATTCCATCTGCCCAAGAGCGAGTTCACAGTGCCCTTTGTCTGCGGGTGCCGCGATCTCGGCGAGGCGCTGCGCCGCATCGGCGAGGGCGCGGCCATGCTGCGCACCAAGGGCGAACCGGGCACGGGCAATATCGTGGAAGCCGTACGCCACATACGCAAGGTGAACGGACAGATCCGGCTGACGGCCGGCATGCGGGAGGACGAACTCATGGCCTTTGCCCGTGAACTCGGCGCGCCGCATGCGCTGCTTTGCGAAGTGAAACGGTCGGGCAGGCTTCCGGTAGTCAATTTCGCGGCGGGCGGCGTCGCGACGCCCGCTGACGCCGCTCTGATGATGCTGCTCGGCGCGGACGGCGTCTTTGTCGGCTCCGGCATTTTCAAGTCGGAATACCCGGCCCGCTTCGCCTCGGCCATTGTGCAGGCTGTAGCCGCTTATGAGGATTCCGCGCTCCTGGCCTCTCTTTCCAAAGGACTCGGCAACGCCATGTCCGGCATTTCCGTTCATACCCTGACCAAGGAAGAACGGATGCAGGACAGGGGGGTTTCCATGATTTGCCTGAATATGCTGTTTTTATTTGAATTATCAAATTAAGCGAATCATTTAAGCCAACATTTAAGCCAGCATAAAAATTTCTGCCCCATCCAATACGAGATTACACCATGCCTCACCCAAGCGAAGCGATACCCGCACACGGTATAGTCGTCAATCGGCATGGAGACTTTTTCGACCTGGAGCCTGTGACTGAAATTTTCAGTGCGACAGCGCAGCATACTTTTGATTGAGCAACCGGAAAGCCGTTACTCAACAAAGACCCGGTATACGACAATTTTCGCGGGAGAAACCCCGGGTTCCCAAGGGCGCCGATACAAAAAACGCAGGATACCGGCGCCTTCGGCGACGGCTTTGAAGCGCAAGCCTGTTGAACCACCTGCGCCTACCATTTTCGTGTCCGCATTATCCCGCACACAAATACTTTCGCCGATCTGTTCCAGAAACGCAGGGACGTTCTCCACTGTCCACTGAAAACCAGTGCCGAGATTGCACGGCAGCCTTACCTCAACTTCCCGGTTCACGGACAGCCTCAGAATTTGCTCCGCATCTTCTGCTTCAGCATATGCCGGGCTGACGGCTGAGATAAAAAAAACAAGACCACAAAGAGCTATGACAAAGAAGTGGGGCATAATCATGTTTTATCCTCGCTCGGATTTTGCAATATATTTTAGTACTTACAAAAGTTTCT
>JAISRC010000134.1 GCA_031273845.1 Desulfovibrio sp. | reverse complement strand
AAAATATTTATAACATACTGAAATTATTATATACGGCTTTCATTGATCGGATTTGCTATATATAAAAATATCAGTATGTTACAGAAAATACATGCTTAAAGTCCGACAAACTCCTAGATACTGTATCTGTTGCGGTCGTCGTGAATATCCAGGTTGCTGTTGTCCAGCAGCAGGACGTTGTCGCCGTCGAAGGCATACAGACGGTAAACAAGGGCCTTGACCCTGTCGCCCGACGCTATGGGCGCTTTTTCCAGTGAATAGCGCGCGGGCAGGATCATGTTCTTTATTTTCAGACTCACTTCCAGATGCGTGCCCCGAAAGGCCGTGTCCTCCACCAGAGCGTCTTCCACGCTGTTTTCATAAAGTATGCCGTCCCCGGCGGTATAGATTTTTACGAATTCAGGCCGGACGGCCGCGGAAGCGCCGGGCCCGTAATCAAAACCCTTGAGCCGCCGGTAGTTTTCCAGAGGGGAGGAATTGCCTATAAAGGTGGTTACGAACGGCGTGGCCGGCGCTTTGTACAGCGTTTGCGGCGACCCTTTCTGCTCTATGCGGCCGTTGTTGGTCACGATGATTTCATCAGCCGTTTCCACGGCATCGTCCTGGTCGTGCGTGACGAAAATGCCGGTTACGCCCAGGCGGTGGATCATGTCCCTGAGCCATGCGCGCAGTTCACGGCGCACCTTGGCGTCTATGGCGGCGAAAGGTTCGTCCAGCAGGAGCAGTTTGGGATTCGGGGCCAGCGCCCTGGCAAAAGCCACCCGCTGCTTCTGCCCCCCGGAAAGCTGGGCGGGCCAACGTTTTTCCATGCCTCCCATGCCGATCAGGGCCAAAAGCTCAAGCACCCTGCGCCGGATGGCGTCCGCCGGTTCCTTCTGCACGGACAGACCGAAGGCGATGTTGTCGAACACGGTCATATAGCGGAACAGGGCGTAATTCTGGAACACAAAGCCTATGCCGCGCCGGCCGGGGGCGACATCGTTCACTCGTACTCCGTCAATGAAAATGTCTCCGGAATCGGGTGTTTCCAACCCGGCGATCATGCGCAGTATCGTGGTCTTGCCGCTGCCGCTCGGGCCGAGCAGGGCGGCCAGCACCCCGCGCCCTATGCCGAAGCAGACATCGCGCGAGGCGCGGACCTCGCCGAAATATTTGTTGATGTTCTCCAGTTTAACGTACATTGAGGTCGTCTTCCTTGTGAGCGATATGTTCCACAATGTTGCGCGCCGTCAGGATCAGCACGGCCGCGGCGACCAGGACGGCGGATACGGCAAAGGCGGCCGTGAACTGATATTCGCTGTACAGTATTTCGACATGCAGGGGCAGCGTATTGGTCTTGCCGCGCAGATGGCCCGACACAACGGAAACCGCGCCGAATTCGCCCATGGCCCGCGCCGCGCACAGGATGACGCTGTACAGCAGCGCCCAGCGGATGTGCGGGAAGGTGATCTTGCGGAATATGGTAAAAAAGCCCGCGCCCATGAGCGCGGCGGCCTGTTCTTCGTCCGTGCCCCGCGCCTCGAGCGTCGGTATCAGTTCCCGCGCGACAAAGGGAAAAGTGACGAAGACGGTGGCCAGGATAATGCCCGGCTCGGCAAACACCACCTTTATGTTGTGCGCTTCCAGAAAGGGATGCAGCGGGCTGATGCGGCCGAAGACAAGGATGAATACCAGCCCGGCTATAACCGGGGACACGGCGAAAGGAATATCTATCAGCGTGCTCAGTACCCCCTTGCCGCGGAATGAAAAGCGGGTCACAGCCCAGGCCGCCGTCAGCCCGAACAGGGTGTTGAGCAGCACGGCGGCCGCCGTTGCCGTCAGGGTCAGCCGCAACGCCTTGAGGGTGTAAATATCCGTCGCGGCCCGCAGGAAGACTTCCAGACCGGACCGGAATGCTTCCGCCAGAACGACGACCAGCGGCAACACCAGCATGAGCAGGACGAACGCGATACTTACGGCCGTGAGCAGGCGCGGTATCCATATCTCTTTGTTCATGCGTCGCTATCCCTTGCTGTAGGATGCCGCCCGGGACTGCACGCAGTTTATGCCGAACATGACGGTAAAGGAAACGGCCAGCATGACCAAGGCTATCGAAGCGGCCTCGCTGTAATTGAACTGTTCCAGTTTGCTCATGATCAGCAGAGGCGCTATTTCCGTCTTGAAAGGCATGTTCCCGGCGATAAAGACCACGCTGCCGTATTCCCCGAGCGCCCTCGCAAAAGCCAGACCGAAGCCGGTCAGAATCGCGGGCGTCAATTCCGGCAGGATGACTTTCAGAAAGATGCGTTCCTTCGACGCGCCGAGCATGCGCCCCGCCTCCTCGTATGTCCTGTCGAGCTGTTCCAGAACCGGCTGTATGGTGCGGACTATAAAGGGCAGGGTGATGAAGGTCAGGGCGATGACGATGCCTGTGCCGGTATAGGCGATTTTTATGCCGAAGGAGGCGAAGATGCCGCCGATCCAGCCCTTGTCGGAGCACAGGGCCGTCAGGGCTATGCCGGCTACGGCTGTGGGTAGGGCGAAGGGCAGCTCTATCAGGCCGTCCACGATCCGGCGTCCGGGAAATTTATAGCGAGTCAGCACCCAGGCCAGAATCAGGCCGAAAACGCAGTTGATGCCGGCCGCGGCAAGGGAGCAGAGGAAACTGACCCTGTACCCGGCCAATATACGGGGATCGACGAGCGCCTGCAGAAAGCCGGACAGGCCCGCTCCCGTCGCCTTGACGGCAAGGAAGACCATGGGGATCAGCACCACCATGCTCACAAAGCTTGTGGTCAGCCCCAGAGATATGCCGAAACCGGGTATAATGCGTTTTGCCGAATGCCGTTTCATTGCGTTCCCCGGGCTTCCGCCGGGCGCGGAACGGCGCGCCCGGCGGAAAAGCTTACCTGGAATAGATTTGATCGAAAGTCCCGCCGTCGTTGAAATGTTCAGTCTGGGCCTTTTCCCAGCCGCCGAACAGGGGATCGTGTATGGTTACCAGCTTGACATTCAGGTCGAAAACGTTTGCGAACTCGGCCGCGATTTTGGGGTTGCTCGGACGGTAATGGTTTTTCCCGGCGATGCGTTGTCCTTCGTCGGAATAAAGGTAGTTAAGATATGCTGTTGCAAGCTCTCGGGTTCCGCGTTTGTCCACCACGGCGTCCACAACGGCCACCGGGGGCTCGGCAAGTATGCTCAGGTCCGGGGTAATGATGTCGAATTCATTTTTGTGTTCCGCCAGGGCGAGATAGGCTTCGTTTTCCCAGGCCAGCAACACGTCCCCCTGTCCGTTGCGCACAAAGGTGTTTGTGGAACCGCGCGCCCCTGTGTCCAGCACCAGGACATTGCGGAAAAGCCTGCTCATGAATTCGCGTACGGCTTTTTCGTCGCCGTTGTATTTTTGGTGCGCCCATGCCCAGGCAGCCAGATAATTCCAGCGCGCGGCGCCGGACGTCTTGGGGTTGGGCGTGATCACCCCGACTCCGCTTTGCACCAGATCGCCCCAGGTTTTCAGGTTTTTCGGGTTGCCCTTGCGTACCAGAAAGACCATTGTTGATGTGTAGGGCGAGCTGTTGGCGGGGAAGGCTTTTTCCCATCCTTTCCTGATCAGTCCGGCTTTTTCGACGGCCGAGATATCATAGGCCAAGGCAAGGGTAAGCACATCCGCCGCGTTGCCTTCGATGACCGACCGGGCCTGTTTGGCCGACCCGCCGTGGGACTGCACGATGGTGACGTCCGCGCCGGTTTTGTTTTTCCAGTATGTTCGGAAGGCGGCGTTATACTGCTCGTACAGTTCGCGCGTCGGGTCATAGGAGACGTTGGTGAGTTCGGTTGTCGCGGCACGGGCTGAGGACACCGGGAATCCCGAAAGGGCGACAAACGGAAGCAGGGCAAACAGGACAAGTGCGCGCCGGACCTGACCCCGGAAAAAAAGAGTCGTCTTTTTCATAATGTTTCCTTATTTTGAAAGTTGCCGTATGCGGCATGGCCGCCGGCACCGTGATACGCTTCCGGCGCGGACCGGGGGAAGAATTTATTTTGTATAACGATATATGTATATTGCATGGAGGCAAGCCCGGATAAAAAAGCCTTGCATTCCGGCAAGGGGTAATTTACGATAAAAACAATTATTTTACTTATATTAAAGCATTTCAAAAAGGAACCCCATGGATCTGCAAAAACTCAGGATACTGCGCCATGCCGCCGCCTGCGGGTTCAACCTGACCAAGGCGGCGGAAGCGATGCACACGTCACAGCCGGGGGTCAGCAGGCAAATCCGCGAGCTTGAGGAAGAACTCGGGGTCGCCCTGTTCATCCGCTCGGGCAAGCGTTTGCTGGGCATGACCGAGCCGGGCAGGGAAATACTGGCAATAGCCGACAGGGTACTGGCGGAGGTCAACAATATCCGGAGCGTCCCCGACCGCTTCAGACAAAGGGAGTCGGGCGTACTGCGCGCGGTTGTTGATGTTCACTGTCATGCCCGCATGCCCGAAGCGCTTGCGGGTTTTCACGTCTGCTATCCGCAGGTTCGCGCCGTTGTCGATTGTATGGACAGCAACGGGGCAGGCGCGGCCCTTTTGAACGACGAGGCCGATATGGGCATTGCCGGGGAACGCCTGCGGAATATCCGCGATCTGGCTGTTTTTCCCTGTTTTTCCTTGTCTTTTACGGCGGCGATTCCTTTTTCCATGCAGCCGGCGACGGAAAAGCGCCTGACTTTGGAGAGTCTGGCCGGACACCCGCTTCTGACCTGCGGAGAGGGAAGCGAGGCACGGCAACAGGTGGACAACGTTTTTGCCGCGGCCGGGATAAAGCCGAATATCGTCATGACCGCTGAACCGTCCTGCCTGATACGTTGCGCAGCGCGTGGCATGGGGATCGCCGTTTTTTGCGGAGAGGTGCCGGTTCAGGAAAAAGGGGTGCGTTTGCGCGATGCCGGCGGCATCTTCGGCAGTGTCACATTTTTTCTCGCCCTGCGCCGGGGCAAGGTTCTGAGGGATTTCGAGATTCAGTTCGCGCGCTGTCTCCTGCCGAATATGGACGTGGAAATGTTGCGCCGTGTCGTCATGAGCAGGGAGGTTCCGCCTTATGTGCCGGGTTATGCCATCTGAAAGATTTGAACGCTTCAGGTGATAGATGTATGATGAAAAAGTCCGACCTTGCCGATAATAATGATTATGGTGGAAAGTTGCCGCATCTGTCTCAAGCGTAAAATGCCGTAGGGCGATTATGAACAGCGCATCATGTGCCTGCGCCGTTATCCTCGCTGCCGGCCTGTCGTCCCGTATGGGCGGCCGGCCCAAAGCGTTGCTCACGCTGGGAGAAAAAAATCTGCTGGAGCACGCCGTCGCCTGTTTTCGCGCCGGCGGTATTGCCGACATCCGCGTCGTCACCGGACACGGGCATGAGGCCGTAGCCGCATCGGCCGGGAAAGCGGGTGTGAAGTGCGTGTATAATCCCGACTATGAGCGGGGCATGTTTTCGTCGGTGCGGGCAGCCTTTGCTTCACTACGCGCCGAACAGGCGGAAAGGCGGCTTGACCGCGTTTCGGCGGCTTTTTTTCTGCCTGTTGATGCGGCGCTGCTTCGACCCGCCGTGTTGCGTTTATTGTTGCTCGCCCTGGAGCATTTTAAAAATGAAAATGCTCCAGATGAGGGAGGGCGGCCCGACAATGCGGTGATTGTTCCTGTCGCCCGAGGAAGAACAGGACATCCGCCTCTGATCGGATCCGCCCATTGGCAGAACCTTGTCGCGTGGCGCGGCGATTTCGGCCTGAGGGGATATCTTGCGTCTCTTCTGCCGACCGGACCGGCTGAGTTTTTTTTGGCCGGAAGAATGCCCGATGCTTCCGGCCTGGGCGCTTCGCCCGTCGTTTTCCTGCCGGTGGCGGACAACGGCGTTTTGCTGGATATCGACACCCCGGCTGATCTTGAGGCCGCGCGGGCCGCGATTAAGCCGGCGCTGAACGGCGGCGGGGCGGCATACCGGGCGGACGGGTGAAGTCGGGATGCGGGGGGTCTTGTATCTTGTCAGGCACGGTCTTGCGTCGACTCCGGGCATTATGACGGGGCAGGCCGACTTCCCCTTGTTGCCGGAGGGGGAGGAGCAGGCGCGCGTCCTGCGGGATGAACTGGCCTGCATCGTCTTCAGCGCGGCCTGGTGTAGCCCGCTGCAAAGGGCAAAAGCGACGGCGCGCATAATTCTTGAAGGAAATTCGGCGAACACCGCCGATATTGTGGAAGTTCCCGCCCTGAAGGAGCTGTCCCTCGGCCTGTGGGACGGCAAGGACAGCCGGTGGTGCAGGGCGAATTTTCCTCAGGAATGGCAGGAGCGCGGCCGGGATTTTGCGGGGACGGCTCCGCCGGGCGGGGAGAGCGTCAGTGAGCTTGCGGAGCGCGTCCTGCCGGCTTTCGGCATGCTGTGCCGTGTGGCGGCGAGGCACAGCGCCGCCTTGCTTGTGGCCCATCAGGCCGTAAACAGGGTCATCATCAGCCGTCTTGCCGCCATGCCGCTTGCGATGCTCCGCGATATCCCCCAGCCACCGGCGGCTGTGACCCGCATCATGCTGTCTTCCGGCGGCGCGCGCGCCGTACTCGTGCGGGATGGGTAATCAGGGAAATGCTGATTTATCTCTCTGAGGGGACTCCGCCCCCTCAGACTCCTCCCGGCAGGGGTGCCTTGCTCAAATTTGTTCGCCCTCACTTGGTTCGGGACGAACGGCCTCTGCACCCCCAATGAATATTTCAGCAGGTCATATTTGAGGGGTCCGGGGGCCTGTCCGTCCGAACGAAGTGAAGGCGGACAAAATCTTGTAGTAATTTCCCCCGGCGGGGTCCGGGGTGGAACCCCGATTAAAGAAAGAAAAAAAAATAAATCAATGTTTCCTCAGGATTTCGAATTACAGAATTTTACTGGATTAATTTTTATTTCCGCTTTAAAATTGCGTCCATGCAGCAAACTCTGTTTGCTCTGTCTGAACCGCCTGCACGAAGAGGAAAATACGCCTTGAAAAGCAAAAGAATTGAAGTGCAGGTCAGGGATATCTGCATGGAAGCCGTTGAGGTTTTGCCGGAACATGCGCCGAACGCGGAAACCGTGATCTGCGTGCATGGTTTTCCCGACAATCTGCATAGTTTTGACCTGATTTTGCCGGACCTTGCAGCCGCCGGATTCCGCGCACTTTCAGTGTGTCTGCCCGGATACAGCCCGAAGTCGCTTATCCCCGACGGCAATTATTCCCTGCCTAATGTTGCCCGGTATATGCTGGGCCTTCTTGACGCCTTGGGCCTGAAAGATGTGCTTTATGTGGGGCATGACTACGGCGGGATCATAGCCGCCGACATGGTGGACGCACAGCCGGAACGCATACGGCGGCTGGCCGTTCTTTCTTATTTTCCGCTGTATAAAAATCGGGAAAATATGCGGTTGAATATCCGGCAATTTTACAATTTCTGGTATGTCACCATGATTGTCGCCGGCGCCGGTTGGATTGAAGAAGCCGCAAAGGCGGGCGATTACGGCTTGTTGGACGTGATTTGGCGCACCTGGTCCCCCGGATGGAATTACCCGAAGGCAATGCTGGATGACGTGAAAAGGACTTTCAGGCGGAAAGGCGTGACCGTTGCGGCCATGTCCTATTACCACCAGAGAAAACGCCCCCCTGAAGACGAGGCCAGGGTGGAGAACCTTGAATTTCCCATGCCGACCTTGATGGTGGGCGGCACAACCGACGGCTGCGCCGCGGCCGGCATGTTCAAAAATTGTGATACATCCAAATATATCGGCGGCTTCAAACTGGTCATGCTGGAATCCGGGCACTTTCCGCAACGGGAAAACCCCGCGGCCTTATGCGCTGAACTGATTCCTTTCCTGACCGCGGGTTGAAGCAACTGGCCGGCACGGAATCATCAGGGACGCCCCTCCAAATCACTCTCGTCAGTCTCCGCCTTGTAACACCGCACCTTTGTCCGCTTGGCCGACATGACGACAATAGAGGCCAAGAAATCCCTTATCCACAGGGGGTGGAGGCAAGCGCAGGGTTTCTCCCCGGTTCCGCCATTCCTCCGGGCTGATGCGGAGATTGATTTCCCTCGTTTCCAGATTGATTTCCAGCAAATCTCCGTCACGAACCAGTGCAATGGGGCCTCCGACCTGGGCCTCCGGAGTGATGTGGCCTATACAGAAGCCGCGGGTCGCGCCTGAAAAACGTCCGTCCGTGATCATGGCGACGCTGTCGCCCATCCCCATGCCCGTCAACACAGAGCATTTTACGCTTGAGATTGTCGCTTACGACGGGCACAGCCCGCCTGCTCCAATCTCGCGGCACGGGTTTGCAGGCAAACCCGTGCAGGGCGGTTTATACATTTTCAAAGTTAAACTGCTCCTATCGGCTGCGGCAAAGCGGGCATTCCAAAATCAAAGTGCGTATTCGGAATCATTCAGCTACGACGAAATTGCCGGGATAGGCGGCATCCAGGGAATCCGAGGCCTGTTCGGCCCGGTTCAGGCCGGGGTATGGTCCGGCCTGTACGCGATAGAGCCTGATGTCCTCGGCATAGGATACGCGCGCCCCGCTGCCTTCCTTCTTCAGCTTGCCAGCCAGACGTTCGGCGTTGGATTTGTTGGCAAAGGCCCCGACCTGCACATAGAAGCCGCCGCTCAGGTCGCCGTCCTTCAGACCGGCCACCGTGCCCTGGGTCTGCAGCACAACCGGGGCCGTGCCCTTGGCGATCATGCCTATGCGTTCCGCCGCCGTGCGCGTGAGGTCTATGACGCGGTCGCCCACAAAGGGGCCGCGGTCATTGATGCGCACCACCGCGGATTTCCCGTTCTCCTTGTTTGTCACCAGCACCTTGGTGCCGAAAGGCAGCAGTTTGTGGGCCGCGGTCATGCCGTACATATCGTAATTTTCCCCGTTGGCCGTCTTTTTCCCGTGGAAATCCGGGCCGTACCAGGAGGCGATGCCTTCTTCGCGGAAGCTGTGGGAGGAAAGCAGGGGGTAATAGGTCTTGCCCCTGACCGTATAGGCTTTGGTGCCCCTCGCGCCTTTGGGAACGCTGACCCCGGCGGGCGCCGTGGCGCTTTGCTTTCCGCCGCGCAACATGGAGCAGGCGGTCGGGCCGAAGGCGAGGAATGCCGCGACGAGAAGGGCGCAGAACCGCGAAAGCGGGGCCTTGCCGGCCTGCCTCGGTGAACGGGTTCTGTCGGATGCAGTGTTCATGCGCCTCCCGCGGCGCCTGCTTTTACGGACGCGCGCCGATTGAACTGAATGCGGCTTTATGGCATCGTCGCGCAAAACAGCGACATTTTCGCCGGGGCATTTTCAACTTTGAAATGCTCTAAGGCAATTTGATTTTGAGACGCTCCCTTCGGCGCTTAACGGCGAAACGCAGTTTCGCCTACGCCTGCGGGGCGGGCGGCGGATACCCGCCGCCGGAGCATTGTGCAATTTCATTTGCAAAATGCTCTAAGCCGAAAATGCCATAAATTTGATTATAAATCAAAATCGAATAAGGAGCATCCGTGATCAAGCCTCCCCGCAAAGTGCTGGGCGTTCTGGGCGGCATGGGGCCCGCGGCGTCCGCGGAGTTCATGCGTCTGCTGGCCGCGCGCGCGCCGGCGCGCAACGACCGGGAACACCCCGTCGTCTACCTGTTGTCCGATACCCGCGTTCCCGACCGCACGGCGGCCCTGATCGGAGCGGGGCCGGACCCGGAGGCGCGCCTGAAGGCCGATATGGAAAAACTCCTGTCCTGGGGGGCGGATATCCTGGCCTGCCCCTGCAACACGGCGCATGTCTTCATCGACCGTTTCGCGGATGCGCTGGGCGCGCCTCTCCTGCACATAGTGCGGGAAAGTCTGGCGGCAGCGCGGGAGAAAAGTCCCGGCGGGGCGTGGCTGCTGGCCACCACAGGGGTGGCGCGCAGCGGTCTGTACGCCGACTATGCGCGCCGGGCGGGTTTTGTCCTGCATACGGCCGGGCCGGAACGGCAGGAACGGGTTCAGCAGTGCGTGGAACTGGTCAAAGCCGGCGACACCGCCAGGGCGGCAGCCTTGCTGCGGGAAATCGCCGCGTCCGTGTGGCGGGAAAAAGAACTCCCGCTTCTCACGGCCTGCACCGAACTGCCTCTGGCCTACGATGCCTCCGGCCTGCCGGCGGAAAAAAATATTTCCAGCCTGACTGCCCTGGCCGATGCCTGTCTGAAAACCCTGTACGCGGATACCGAATAATGTTTCAATGCATATTAGGGAAGCGCTGAATAATTCAGCCCCACAGCGCCGATTTGTCCCAGGGGCATCAATTTTTGAGAAAATTTCCGTAGTTTGACCGGAATTTCAGCATATTTCTCCTCATTTTCGCCCTTTTTCCTGAAAAAGGGCGTACCTATATGTTCATCGGCGTGCAAAAATGATCCACATAGGGGCAAATAGGCGTTGAAAATTGATCCACTTCGCGCAACTCCTTCTGCAGCAAAAAACGACTCAGGAGGACTGTCAGGAGATGATGCGAGTGGAGCAAATATCGGAAGTACGCCTGTCCCCGGCACGCGGAGAGAGCATGCGAAGCATAGCCAGGCGCTGCAAACTCAGCAGAAACACGGTGAGAAGGATTGTCCGGTCCGACCAGACGGGCTTTCAGTTATAAAAGCTGTAGGCCGCAGGTTCGATTCCTACCGGGGACGCCATTTAAAATCAGCGACTTATATACGAATCTGTGTATGAGTCGCTATCTTTTTTGCGACTATATTGCGACCGCGCACCATTATCCTAGACTGTATTTGACTGGGCACAACCCTTTCAGGGCGGAGCCCGTTCTTGTCGACGTAGCCTTCGCATCCCCTTATCCCACAGCGAAACCAGCCAAACTCTCTTGCCTGGCCTTGCCTCTGCGGTTTCTCCCTGTCGGTATACGGACTTGAGGGTGCACACAGCCCGCGCTGCTAAGGAGCTCAGTCGATTTATTGTGCGCGCGTATATAACTAGTAAATATAACTGACGAATACGAATTAAAGCTTAACAATAGAAAGGAGAAAATGATATGAATGAGCTGTATTTCAAGGAGTCCGAGTCCGATGTACATCTTATGCAGCTTGACTGCATGGATGAAGGGACGCTTTGCGGAATCGGATGCGATAATTCTGATCTCAAGCCTTCGACGTAGCGTAAGTAATAAGTGCAGTTATTGACCTTGCGACTGGGGCGTACAGAAGTGTACGATTAATAGCTCTCCATTTATTAAATGGGTTGTGGCGACATCTCTTTTGCGAAAAGCTGTATTGGCTTTAGGGACGCGTAGATTTGAATCCACAGAACAATTGAAAAGTAGTTTTAGTGAGTTTTATATAAGCTGCTGCAATTATGCTACACCTTCTCAATGGATGGTTTCCGGTGAGATCCTTTAAGCACATGACCAACGCGGCGGACGACGAAAAATTATCCAAGTTGGTAGATCTATGTGGTTTGGAAGGTTACGGATTTTGGTGGCGCTTGCTTGAAATCGTAGGCGCTCATGTTGACTGGCGGAATGAACCTTCGGTCTCATACTCGGTGTCGAAATGGTGCTCCCTTTTCGGGATACATCATCACAAGTTCCGCAAACTGATTCAGGCAGGCGCTGATTGCGGACTGTATGAGTTGCTTGATGACACCCCGACCATACAGCAAGGCTACTCGGACGGCAGCCGTGCGGCTCCTCCTTCCTACTCTGATGCTACTCATTTGCCACACACAGGTTACTCTGGGACTACTCAGCCTGTACCTGACGGGTACCCCGGCGCCAGCTCCGAGCTGCCGGCCGGTCACGTCGGCGATACTCAGTCCGTACCTGACAGGTATCCGGGTCCCACTGCCACGCTACCTCACGGCCACTCCGGGACTAATCAGCCAATACCTGACGGATACCTCGACTCTACCTCAGAGCTATCCTTGGGCTACGCCGACCGTACTCAGCCTGTACCTGACGGGCACCCGCGTTTCACTGCCGAGCCACTCTGCGGTTACCTAGGAGTTTGTCGGACTTTAAGCATATATTTTCTGTAACATACTGATATTTTTATATATAGCAAATCCGATCAATGAAAGCCGTATATAATAATTTCAGCATGTTATAAATATTTTAAGGCAAAGTCCGACAGGCTCCTAGTGAAAAAGTATATCTGCTGTGCAGGGAGTTGCCTGCAAACCCCTGCAACTATCTCAGGCGTAAAATGCTACAGATCCCCGGCCGGTGCGCGCCGAGCGGCGTTCCTTGCCCTATAGAGCCGGCCGCCGGGGTATACGACCACCCTGTTCCTGCCGCTTTTTTTCGCAAGGTATAGAGCCTTGCCCGCCTTGTCGATGAAAGCGGTGAGCGTTTCATTCGGCTCCGGCACCCCGAACATGACGCCGATGCTGACGGTGAAGGAAAACTCCGGATGTTGCTCAAAGGCTATCTGCCTTACCTCGTCCATGATCCGCGCGGTGACCCGCGATGCCTGCTCCACTTCAGGACCGGGCAGGAGCACGATAAATTCCTCACCCCCATACCGGCATGACAGATCCTGAACCCGCAGCACGCCGCGGAGTCTCTGCGCCAGCAACACGAGTATCTCGTCCCCGAAAGCGTGCCCGTATGTTTCGTTGATCGTTTTGAAACGGTCTATGTCTATAAAAAATACGGCCAGCGGATCGCCCGCCGTCCGGCGGCGCTCAAAAATCTTTTGGGCGACGGCGTGAAAACTACGCCTGTTCAAAAGCCCCGTCTGACTGTCGATGGAGGTCATGTCCGCAATGATCTTGTCCGCATGCTCCTTCATAAGCAAAAGGCAGGCGGAAAGCCCGCAGACCAGCAGCAGCACCAGATTGAGGAAGGTCAGCGACTGGATGAAGGAATCAGTCAATACGTCCGTATCGTCCTGCACTGCGAAAACAGCGCGCGGCAACAGCAATAATGCAAAGATCAGATAATGGGCACTCACAACACGATGGAATATATTCATGTTTTCGGCAAACAGCATTCTGATTACCGGTACAGCAAATATGCAGGAAGACAATAAAGAAACGGCAAAAACCGTTATGGAATAGTTCTTGAAGATCAGCACTGCCCCGTTGAAGACAATGAGTATCCCGATTATGATCAGCGATAAAAATCCATAGGATATTTTATTTTCGTATTGAATAAGGAACAGTATGGACAGCGCCTCCAGATAAAAACCGACAAGCAGCAGACTGTCGCCCAGGTGGACGGTGACAATATCCGAAAGTGCGCCTCGGAAAAAAAGGCAAAAGAACCCCGATGCCTGAAAAAATTTTGCAAGACAGTACCAGGCGCAACGCTGTTTGTCCTCACGGCTCCGGCTCGCATGTCCGTATGCCTGGATGAGAATGATGACCGCAAGATTGCCCCAAACAAGTACGGCAATAAGAGTTTTAATGTCAAAGCTCAAAAGCGGGTACAGCAGCTCTGCCATTTTTTTTCGGCGCTCCAGTGAACGTAATTCGATTTTCACTTCAAAACAGCGCCCCTGCGATTTTGAAGTGTCGGCTGCGGCGCAGGCATTGTTGCGCCTTGCCACCCGAAATGCCTCGCATTTCGGCGCGGCGTCCTGCCGTGCTTGCCGATTCCGAATCAAAATGTAAGACATTTTGATTCGTAATCGGCATTACAGATATCTGCGTTGACAAGTAAATTTTTTTTGATTTCAACGCAAAAACGCGAGGATGTCCATACCTTTTGCGCAGCTCCGTCGAGAGCACATCTCCGGACCCGCCCCTTGAGTCAAGATTTTTCATATGCGGCTCCCCGTCAAGCCTCCTCAAACTGTTTGCGCAAAAAAAAACTTGACGGCGCTACGGATACGGGATACCTGCACAGCGGTATAAGAAAAATCGCCGTTCTTCCCGGCGCGCGGCATCGGTCGATATGCGGGAAATGTTTGATTTTTTTACCGGAATTTTATGCCTTGAAGTCTTCTCCCTTGCACGGAGAAGCATTCCGCCCGGTTTCTGTCTGCCGGGAGGAGTCAATCGGCGGGCGGAGCCGGTTATTGTTTGAAACATCCTTGCAAGCCTGCGGGCTTTTTAAGGGTGGCCCGGCGGCCTCCCTTTTTTTTGGCGGTAACGATACGGACATGGCGCAAAAAAACCTGACGGAAAAGACAGCGGCTCTGGCCGCCCCTCTGGCGCGCAGTCTGGGTCTCGCGCTCTGGGGGGTCGAACTGCTGCACTCCGGCCGTTTCGGAGTGCGCGTATTCGTGGAAAACGCCGACGGCGGCGACCCGGACGCCCGCGACGCCGATACGGAAAACTCCGCCCAGGGAGTGAATATAGACCAGTGCGCGGAACTCTCCCGCCTGCTCGGCCTCGCTCTGGACGCGGAGGACATCCTGCCCGGACCCTATGTCCTGGAAGTGTCCTCGCCGGGCATGGACCGCATCTTTTTCGACGCCGGGCAGCTTGACAAGGCCGTCGGACACATCGTGGAACTTTCCCTGCGCGACCCCGCGCCGGCCTTTCCGGACAGAAGAAATTTCCGCGGCACACTTGGAAAAGAAGACGGCCTCTTCGTCCTTCGCTTTAAAAACGAAGAGGCCCCCGAAACGGACGCCGAACTGCCTTTCGCCTTTGCCGAGGCCGCAAAAGTCCGCCTCGTACCGTTGTTCCCTGAAAAAAAGCTGCCCGGACGGGGCGGCAAAAAGAAAAAATGCGGAGGTTCGCAATGAGCCTTGAACTCAGGAAAGCCATTGACCAAATCAGCAAAGATAAAGGCCTGGATCGGGCCATGCTGGTGGAAACCCTGGAAGAAGCCGTCCGCACTTCGGTCCTGCGCAAATACGGCGAAGACATAGATGTGGAAGTTTCCTTCAATGAAGAAAACGGAGAACTTGAGGTCTTCCAGTACAAGATCGTGGTGAAGAAGGTAGAGGACGAGAGTACGCAGATAGACCTGGAAGACGCCGTAAAACACGACCCGAGCGTCCGCCTTGACGACGAAATGGGTTTCCGCCTGAAAATTGAGGACCTCGGCCGCATAGCGGCGCAAAGCGCCAAACAGGTCATCATCCAGCGCATGCGCGATGCCGAACAGGGCATTATCTACGGGGAATACAAGGACCGCATCAACGAAATCATCTCCGGCATAGTGCAGAGAAGGGACAAGGCGGGCTGGATCATCAATCTGGGGCGCACGGAAGCGCTGTTGCCCAAGGAAGAACAGATACCGCGGGAGCATTACAAAAGAGGCGACCGGGTTCAGGCCCTGATCATCGAAGTCCGCAAGGAAGGGCGCGGCCCCCAGGTCATTGTTTCCCGGTCCCACCGCGATTATATGGCCGCCCTTTTCAAGCGCGAAGTGCCTGAAGTGGACGACGGCGTCGTGCAGATTATGGGCGTGGCCAGAGACCCCGGCAGCAGGGCCAAAGTGGCTGTTCTGAGCCGGGACCGGGATGTGGACCCGGTGGGAGCCTGCGTGGGGGTGCGCGGCTCGCGCATCCAGAACATCGTGCAGGAACTGCGTTGCGAACGCATCGACATCGTGGTCTGGAGCCCGGACATCGCCACATACGCCCGCAACGCGCTTTCACCGGCCGTCATCTCCCGCATCGTCGTGGACGAAGCCGAAGGACTGCTTGAAGTCATCGTGCCCGACGACCAGCTTACCAACTCCATCGGCCGCAAGGGGCAAAACGTAAAACTCGCCGCCAAGCTCTTGGGCTGGAAAATCGATATCTATACCGAAACGCGGTACAACGAGGCGAACGCCATCGGCCAGGGGCTGGAGCAGTTGGCCGGGGTGGCGGAAGTGCCCGCGGAACACTTTGCGGCGGCAGGGCTTGTGAGTTTTGACGCCGTAAGCCGAGCCTCGGACGAGGAACTTCTGGCCGTTGCCGGCATGACCGTGGAAAAACTCGGCAACCTGCGCACGGCCGTCAACTTCCTGCGTCCGACCGAAGAAAAAGACGATTTGGCCGAAAAGAAAGACGATGCGAGCGGAGAAAAAGATGGGACGGGCGGAGAAAAAGATGGGACGGGCGGAGCGGAAAGCGCGGAATAATTCCGGTTCCAAATTAAAAATGCGTTAATTTTTCATTTGGAATTGGAACGCACGACAGGACGTTGCGCCGAAATGCGGAGCATTTCGAGGGGAATGCCGTGAGCGGACACATACCGATGCGCATGTGCGCGGTCTGCAGAAAACGCAGGCCTAAAAGCGAGATGTTGCGCTATACATGCGCGGCGGACGCTTCGGTTCCCACGCCGGACGCCGCGCAAAAGGCCTCCGGGCGAGGGGTGTACCATTGCCCTGTCGCCGAATGCGGAGAGGCTTTCGCGCGATGCTGCGCGAAAAGGAAAGTAAAGAGGCGGGCATTATGAGCGACGATAGAAGCAGAATCAAAGACCTGGCCGCCGAACTCGGCGTCAGCAACAAGGATGTCCTGGCCGCGGCGAAGTACCTGGGCATCCAGGCCAAAGTCGCGGGCAGCAGCGTCTCTGATGCGGAAGCCGTTCGCCTGCGTAACAAGATATCCCCTCCCTCGGAACCGGACAGACAGGAAGTCCGGGTGCGCCGCCGCACCCGCTCCGCGGACGGCGAAACGGGCCGGCCGGCTGGCGGTGAAGCCGCGGAAACTCCGCAGCCGCCGGAAACGCCGGATCGCGAGCCTGTCCCCTCCGGCGCTTCCGGAGGCCCCGCTGAATCCGGCCCGGAAACGCGGCCGGAGACTGTCGCGGAAGCAACGGCCGAGGCCGGACCCCGTGCGGGCAAAAGGGACCGTAAACGCGGCGGGATCGCCAAAACGATACCGCACGCGCGCATCGTGTCCCTGCCCGACAAGGGCGCGCAGGCGGAACCGGCTCCTGCCGCCGTAGCCGCCGCCGCCGCACCGATGGAACCCGAAAAGACGCCGGAAGCGCCGGAAACGCCGACCGTCGCGGGAATCGCCCCGGCACGCGGGGAACGCAGAAAAGCCGCCCCGGCGGGCACGAAATCGGCCGCCTTTTCAGCCGAACCGGAACGCAGCGCGGATGGTCGGGCTATGTCCTCGGCGCCGGTGCTGACCGCACGCCATGAGGGCGAAGAAAACCGCGAGGACGGTGCCGGCGGCGCCCAGGTACGCGTCATTTCCCGTCCCGATGCGGCGAGGGCGCCCGGAGCGGCGCCCGGCACCGGCCGTCCCCGGCCCGTAGCGCCCGGTATGCGCAGGGACGGACGCCCGGCCCCGGACCGCGCCAGGCCCGACCGGCCGGCGCAGCGCAAAGGTCCCGGAGGACGCCCGGCTCCCTTTGCCGGACGAAGCGGCCCATCCGCCTCGGCTCCGGGTTTTCCCTCTCCCTCGCCTCCCCAGGAAAGCGAACAGGCACGCAGAAATCGCGGCAAAGGCCGCAGGACGGTCGAGTTCCTTGAGCGTAACCGGACTATGGAAGACGATCAGGTCTGGAGCAAGAGCCTGCAGCGCCGCAAGATGCGCAAAAGCAAGGAAGCCGCTCCTCTGGGCGGCACGCAGCCGATCAAGGCCGCCAAGCGCAAGATCCGGGTGGACGAATTCATCCGCGTCTCGGATCTGGCGCACCAGATGGGCCTCAAGTCCGGCGAAATCATCAAGGTGCTTTTCGGCCTCGGCGTCATGGCCACCATCAACCAGAGCCTGGACATAGACACGGCTGTGCTGGTCGCCGGCGAATTCGACTATGAAATCGAAAAAACCGGGTTCTCCGAACGGGATATCATAGACGCCCAACAGGGACATTTTGAAGACAACAGCGAAGACTACACCGTGCGCCCCCCGGTAGTGACTATCATGGGCCATGTGGACCACGGCAAAACCTCGCTTCTGGACGCCATCCGCAAATCTTCGGTGGTTTCGGGCGAGGCCGGCGGCATCACCCAGCACATAGGCGCCTACCATGTCAGGACCAAGAAGGGCGAAATCGTCTTTCTGGACACGCCGGGACACGAGGCGTTCACGGCCATGCGGGCGCGCGGCGCGGAGGTCACGGACATAGTCGTGCTGGTGGTGGCCGCGGACGACGGGGTCATGGAGCAGACCAAGGAAGCCGTCAGCCATGCCCGTGCGGCCAAGGTGCCGATCATGGTGGCCGTGAACAAAATGGACAAGGAAGGCGCCGACACGGATCGCGTGAAACGGGAACTCGCCGAACAGGGGCTGGTCTCGGAAGAATGGGGTGGAGACACGACCTTCAGCTATGTTTCCGCCAAAACGCGCCAAGGTCTTGACGATTTGCTGGAACTCCTGGCCCTGCAGGCGGAAATTCTGGAATTGAAGGCCAACCCCAAGCGCCCGGCCCTGGGGCATATCGTGGAAGCCAAGCTGGACAAAGGCAGGGGCGCGCTCGGCACCGTGCTCATCCAGCAGGGCGCGCTGAAGCTCGGGGACACCTTCATCTGCGGGGTGCATTCCGGGCGCGTGCGCGCCATGTTCAATGACCAGGGCAAAAAGGTCAAGGAAGCCGGCCCGTCCATGCCCGTGGAGGTGCAGGGCTTTGAAGGCGTGCCCGAAGCGGGCGAGGAATTCATCGTCATTACGGACGAGAAGTCGGCCCGGCGCATCGCCGAGTCCCGCGCCCTGAAACAGAGGGAGCGCGAACTGGCCAAGGAGTCCAGAGTGACTCTGGAAACTTTCCTGGCCCGCAAGGAAGCGGGGGCGGAAGCCCAGGTGCTCAGTCTGGTGATCAAGGCCGACGTGCAGGGATCTCTGGAAGCCATCAGCGACGCCCTGCTCAAGCTGTCCACGGACAAGGTGCGCATAGGCCTGATCCACGGCGGCACAGGGGCTGTGTCCGAATCGGACGTGCTTCTGGCCTCGGCTTCCGATGCCATCATTATCGGCTTCAACGTGCGTCCCTCCGCCAAGGCTAGGGAGCTGGCCGAGCAGGAAAAGGTGGACATCCGCTTCTACGACATCATCTACAAACTGGTGGAAGACGTACGCGGCGCCATGGAAGGCATGCTTGCCCCGGTCGAACGCGAGGTCTTTCTCGGAGCGGCCGAGGTGCGGGAACTCTTTACCGTGCCCAAGGTCGGGGTCATCGCCGGCTGCCATGTGGCGGACGGAAAGATCATCCGCAATTCCGGCATACGCCTCTTGCGGAACGGAATAGTCGTACACAACGGTAAAATCTCCTCCCTGCGCCGCTTCAAGGACGATGTGCGCGAAGTGACCAAGGGCTACGAGTGCGGCATAGGCATCGACAACTTCAACGATCTGAAGATCGGCGATATCATTGAGGCCTTTGAAACGGTTGCCGAGGCGGCAACCCTGTAAAGCGTTTCAAAGTTGATGGATTCTTCGCTACGCTCAGAATGACAAGACAAGAAGCGTGGTGGATTATGGTCAAAATCAAATTGTCTAGGGAAGCACTGATTTAATCGGGGCGCTGCCTCCTCAAAGAAATAAATCAGCGTTTCCCTTAAACGGACCGCCCGAAGCGGAGCCACATGTTTCTCGGCATACTGGGCGTGGAGTTTCGGCTGCACGGCAACGAAAGCCTGAAGGACAAGCGGCGCGTGGCCTTGAGCCTCAAACGCAAAGTCAGAAACAAGTTCAACGTGAGCGTGGCCGAGGTCGGCAGCGAGAACGACATGAACAGCCTGCGTCTGGCTTTCGTGTCCGTCAGCAACGAAAAACGGCATCTGGAAAGCCGCATGACCAAATGCCTGTCCATGGTCGAAGCCGTGTGTCCGGAAGAAATGGTATACAGCGAACTTGACATACAGGGCGCGGACATGCCCTGAAGAGGGTATCCGGGGGAGAGCCGACCTGTTGCCGGCACCGGACGCGGATTGAAAATGCAAAGTATTTTTCAGGCTCTTGAACAGGCTTTTAAAGAAGCCGGGCGGGTGCTGACCGCCGCGCACATCGCGCCGGACGGCGATGCCGTCGGCTCTGCCGCGGCTCTGGCGCATATCGCCCTGCACTTCGGCTGTGAGACGCGCATTCTGCTGGACATAGGCCGGGGCGGGCACCCGGTGCTGACTCTGCCCGCGCCCGTGGTATCCGGCTGCGCGGAGCTTGAAGGCTTTGTACCCGATCTGGTGGTCTTTGCCGACTGCGGAGATGCCGCCAGGGCGGGCGCGGAAATGCAGCCCCTGATCAAGAGCGGGGGCTTTCCCGGCACGGACGGCATCCGGCCGCTCATTGTCGATATAGACCACCACGCGGGCAACCCGGAATACGGTCGGATAAATCTGGTACGCCCGGAGCGCGCGGCTACGGCGGAACTGGTCGGCCTTTTCGCCGAATACCTCGGGTTGCCCCTGAGCGGAGGTCTGGGCGAGGCTGTGTATCTGGGGCTGGTCACGGACACCGGCAACTTCACCTTTTCCAACACCACGGCGGATTGTCTGGGCATGGCCGCGCGCATCGTGGCCGCTGGTCTGGACGTGGCCGATTTCACCCGCCGCGCAGACAACAACTGGAGCTTGGCGCGCATGCGCCTCTGGGGCAAGTTGATGAACAGCGTCACCCTGCATGCCGGCGGGGCGGTATCCTGCTGTCTGGTCCGCAAAGAATGGCTGGACGCCGCCGGTCTGGGCAGCGAGGACCTGGAAGGCTTCGCCTCCCGGCTCCGTTGCCTGAAAGGCGTGCGCGTCGGCCTTTTCATACGCGAGGAGGCAGGGCGGAAATGCAGGGTCAGCCTGCGTTCCATGAGCGATTTCGACGTACGCAGGCCAGCTGCCCTGTTCGGGGGAGGAGGGCACGCCTCGGCGGCAGGGGCGACCTTGAATGTCGGCCCCGATGAGGCCGCGCGGATTCTGCTCAAGGAGCTTGAGGCCGAACTCCGGAATCAGAGCATTTCGAGAGGCAAGGCGGGACAGCGTTCCCGCCGCAGCCAGCAAATAAAAATTGGAGAGTGTTGATATAAAATATAGATGATGCTTTCTCCTGGAGCAAAGAAAAATAGTTAGTGGTTGTGACTGCGTGCCAAATACGTAACGTCAAATCGACCATGAATTCTTTTTTCCAAACAACCTTGGTGCGCCTGGTAAATCTCCCTAGGAGCCTGTCGGACTTTGCCTTAAAATATTTATAACATACTGAAATTATTATATACGGCTTTCATTGATCGGATTTGCTATATATAAAAATATCAGTATGTTACAGAAAATAC
>JAISRC010000125.1 GCA_031273845.1 Desulfovibrio sp. | reverse complement strand
GCCGCGATATTTTTGAGGGTATCGCTCGCAAGGCCCGTGCCGGCTCCTTAAGGCAGCACCAAAACCGACACTACTTGGCTGCTACAAAAAGTGCGAAAAATTCTGGACAGTACCGGCAGCTTCCGCCAAGCCGACGGAGCGACACTGCATATACGCAAGGCCATGCGGCCGCCTGCCGACGCGCAGGAAATATATTGTACCCTGAAAATAGCAGACAGGCCCGGAGGTATAAAAAAATATATAAATTAAGATAAGTTATAAAAATGTTGTGCCATACGAAAATTTAACATACTTAATTTATTGATTTTTATCTCGGTTTTGTTAAACTCGGGTTAGGCGACGCATTGATACCATTGAAATGTTGCGTGGTGAATTGGCATCTTGGGAAAAAGACAAAAATATGACTCCCAAGACGATTGATTGGCAATTCTCCACGGATGATGCGAGGATTAAATTGAAAAGATTATATCATAATATTTAGATGACGCAAGACACTAGCTACTGTCATTATTGAAGATGTTGATATGGGAAAACGCGGGAGACAAAGGTATATAATTGAGTAAAATAATTTTGAAATGCCCTGATCACACTTTTTTGTCCAGCTCGGCGCGGTTGCCGAAGCGGGCCAGCAACAGTTCCAGCAATTTGTCCGCCTCCAGAGGTTTGGCCAGATGCCCGTCCATGCCCGAGGCCATGGCCCGCTCCACATCTTCCTTGAAAGCATTGGCGGTCATGGCGAAGATCGGCACATTCCGGGCATCGTCCCGCTCCAGAGCACGTATGGCCGTGGAGGCGTCGTAGCCGTTCATGTTCGGCATCTGCACATCCATAAAAATCATATCGTAATAGCCCGGCACGGACTTTGCGAACTTCTCCAGGGCTACAACCCCGTCTTCGGCTTCTTCTATAATCATCCCCGTGTCGGACAACATCTCGATGACGATGACGCGGTTGATCTCCACATCGTCCACAAGGAGCGCGCGCCGGCCGGCAAGGGCTGATATGTCGGACACAATGGCTTCCGCCGCGTCGATGCGGGACGTGTCTTCCCTGAGCCGCAGTTCAAAGGAAAACTTGCTGCCGCTGCCTACCTCGCTCTCAACGGAAATGTCCCCGCCGAGCATGTTCACTATGCTTTTGCTTATGGACAGGCCGAGGCCGGAACCGCCGAACTGCCTGGTAATGTGGCTGCCGAGCTGCTCAAAGGGCGTGAAAAGCCGCTTCGCCTGCTCCGGCGCAATGCCTATGCCGGTGTCCTGAATTGCGAAGTATACGCCGGTCATGCCGTCCGCGCGGCTCGTCTGCTTTATGGTAAAGGTGATCTGTCCGCATTCCTGCGTGAACTTGACCGCGTTGCCGAGCAGGTTGATCAACACCTGACGCAGACGCAGGGGGTCGGAAATGAAGTTCGCGGTTTCCAGATCTTCCTCGCAGATTATGAACTCTATGCTCTTTTCCCGGCAACGCGGGCGGATGATGCCAATCACACCCGATATCAGCTTGGGCAGGTCGAAGGATTCCTCCGCCAGCTCGATCTTGCCCGCCTCAATCTTGGAGATGTCCAGAATATCGTTGAGCAGGCCCAAGAGATGGGCGGACGAGGTTTCAATCTGGCTCACATGATGCAGCACCTCATCCTTGTCCGTGTTGTCGTCCTTGAGCTTGCGCTTGGTGATGTTGGTCAGACCGATGATGGCGTTCATGGGGGTTCTGATTTCGTGGCTCATGCGGGCCAGGAAGGCGCTTTTAGATTCGCTGGCGCGGTTAGCCGCGGCCGCCGCCGTCTTGAGTTCGCGCTGGGTGCGGCGCAGGCGGTTCTCCACGGTCACGCGCTGCGTCACGTCGCGCCCGACGCCGAGCAGACCCATGATTTTGCCGCCGGCATCAAAGAGCGGCGTTCTGACCACGTCCAAGGTTTCCGTGTGCCCGTCGGCAAAGGTATAACGCTCCTCAGTGTATACCGGCCCGGCACTTTCAAAGGCCAGACGGTCGTTTTCGCTGATGGTCGAGGACACTATATCGGGCAGGGCCTCCTGCGGTGTTTTGCCTTGGATTTCCCGCACTTCCCTGCCGAAGGCGGCGGCAAACCTGGGGTTCACGCCCAGATAGCGCCCGGAAGCATCCTGATACCACATTAGGTCCGGCGAAGCCTCAAAGACCGTGGAAAGCAGGGCGCGCTGCTGCTCGATGCGTTTCTGTTCCTCAATCAGATCGGTCACATCGGATGTCATGATGATCATCCCTATGTTCCTGCCTTCGTTGTCCGTCAGGTAGGTGGCGCTTCCGCGTCGGTACCGGCCCGAGGCGGGATGATGGAACACCTCCGGCTCAACGCCTTTCTCAAGGGCGCTGATAGGGCAGTAAACCGAGCCTGTGGGGAAAATGCTGTAATCTTCGTAGGGTTTGCCGACGATATTTTCCAGCTTCGCCTCGTTGAAGAGGGCCAGAGCCTCATCGTTGGCGTATTTTATATTCTTGTCGAGGTCCACGATACACATGGGGACGTGCACGCTCTCCACGATGCTGTCGGCCATGTCGTCGAAGGAATCGGCCAGCGCACCCATTTCGTCCTTGGTCGCGGCATGGAAGCGGAACTGCCGTTCGCCGGAACGGAAGCGCGAAATGCCCCGGATCATCCGCGTGATGCTCCCGGTAAACGCCGAGGCCAGCCAGATGGCTATGAGCACGACCAGCAGAGCCATGAGGCCTGTGGAAACGGACAGGCTCCAGGCCGTGGAAACAAGATTGCTCCCTATGGCCTGATAGGTTGATGCGGCAATCCTGTCCAGTTGCTCGTCGGTGTCGGTGATGCGCTTGTTGATGACCTCCTGCGTCTGCGTGGCAGGGCGATGAAAATCGTTCAGTCCCGCGCCAATGGCCACAAAGCCGAAGCCGCGCTGGGATTTCCCGTAATTGCCCGTATAATAGGGAATGGCGGCCGCTGTGTTCAGTTTCCACAATCCGCTCCAGAGAATGAGAAAGGAGCCGGAGCCGCCCCGGGCGGTGAGGTCGAACCAACCCGTGCACTGCGGCGCGAAATTCAGATAGCGGCAGTCAAGGCCGACCAACCCCTCTTTTATAAGCTCACGGGACGGCTTCTTGCGGTTGGACTGGGCGGCGAAGGTCGGCACGTCCTTGATGAAGTCCGCGTAGGACAGGCCTGAAGCCTGCCATTCGTCGTAAATGCGGTCTTCCAGCCAGGGAACCTGGGGATCCCCTGTGGCCGGGTCAAAGCCGGTTATGGAATGGTGCCTGGGGTGGACTATGCTGCGGCCCTTGTAGTCCCAGATAAAAGCGTAGTTGCCTTCATAGGCGTCGGAAATTTCCGTGTAGCGTTCGCCGGTGGGGATGATGTGGTCCGTGAACTCCATGATGTGGTCATGGTCCAAGGCCATGGTGACGTAACCCGTGATCTTTTCGTTTTTGACCACGGGCGCGGCCCAGCGCACCAAGCCCTTGAAACGTCTGCCGTGCGGGTTTTCCCGCCCTGCGAAGGCCTGTTTTTCCGGTTCGTAAGGCACGCCCCGCTTGGCGCACTCTTCCGGGGTGTACATGCCTATGAGATTTGTACCGATGTATTCGCCTATGACATCGGACACATAGATCTCGCCGGGCTTCAGCTTTTTCAGTTCATCGAAATACGTTTCGGCGCCCGCATAGGTCCCGCGCCGGTCGGAAACATCTTTCAATTCCGCTGACATGCGCTCGGAAGTCGTGACCTTGACGCGTTCTCTGCCGTCCAGACCCACAAAAGTGATTTCCAGGTACAGGGGGCGGACCTCATACGTGAAGCGCTCCGGCGGGCGATAGTGGAAACTGTGGTCGTTTTCCTCAATGCTGGAAAGCACCTGCTCCGGCGCGGGCCCAGGGTCCGCCTGTTTCCATGATTTGCCGTCGGGAGCAAGTTCCCAGCGGCCCATGCGCACCAGCCTACCCGTTTTTTCCGCGGCGAAAAGCCGGTATGTCGCCACGTCCGGTTCCAAGGACGCGATAAAACGCAAATCATTGTCCCGGCCGTACAGAAAATTCGCTACCGCGAGCGCCGTGTCCGTGCTCATGCGCTCTATTTCGTCCGTAGCGCGGTTGTCCAGAGCGGTCATGGCGTCGTTCACCGCTATGCTGCCGCTCTCCGTCAGGGCTTTGACCGCCGTTTCGGACATTTCGACAGTGCGTTCCTTGAGTTCTTCCCCCAGGAGCCATGCCTGGCGCCACGCCACCAGCGCGATGAGGATCAGTGGGATGACCTTGATGAAAACGAAAAGCGTTATGAGTTTGGCGCGCATCCCCAGGCCGAGCATGGAGAAAAAGCGATCAAGCTTTACGCGCCGGAATGATTCCCGATTCATGAATAAAGGCCCGCCGAGCTTTTGTTCGTGCGCAACACAACCTGTTCCGACATTGTTCACATGGTGGAGCGGCTCATTTACCTTCATTTATCGGAGTAATTCGATTTTGAAAATGTTCTGGGACAATTTGATTTTGAAACGCCGCCTCCGGCGTTTAACGCCGAAACGCGGTTACGCCTTGCCTGCGGTGCGGGCGGCGGCGCTTCGCGCTTACGCCGTCCGAGCATTTTCATTTTGAAAATGCTCTAGCACGGAGTGCCGGGCATGTCATCCACGAATTTATCCGAAGTGCTTCTCCCCGCATTCCGGCAAAAAAACAAACCTCCGCCCTTCCGGAGAGGCCGAGGAAGGACGGAGGCTTCAGGCGTGCGGACGCGGATTCAGGAAGCGCCGCGCAAAGCGTCCCTCCGCGCCGCAACGCCCCGCTCCACGGCGGGGCGATTCGCACACCTCAGGCCGGTCATGCGTCAGTTGGCCTGGGTGTATAGAAAGGTAGGCGTTTCAAAATCGTCGTCCTCGCTGAAAATGAAACTGTCCTCTCCGGGGCTGTGCATGCCGCGCCGTTGCGGACCGGCCGTCCCCTGCGGAGCGCGCACCGTGCTTCCCCTGACGGCATAGGCCGGAATATGTTCACGTTCCCCGACGGAAAGCTCGTCGCCCGGCTCGTACTGTCGGCGGATCCTGTTCTGCAGCCCGGCGTCCACCGTCTGCCAGCCTTCGGGCAAACGCGCGGGCGCGCCGGTTGCCGGTTTGGGCGGCAGGCCGGGCAGATTCTTCATTGAGGTCATGACCGGGTTCCGGCTGTTTGAAGATTCATAGCCGCCCGTCCTGTCTATGCCCGTGGCGATGACCGTGATGCGTATCTCGTCACCCATGTTTTCGTCTATGCAGGTGCCGAAAATGACGTTCACATCGCTGTGGGCTGATTCCTGCACGAGGCCGGAGGCTTCGGCCACTTCTTCCATGCCGAGGTTGATGTCCGCCGTGATGTTCAGGAGCACGTTGCGCGCCCCGCTTATGGACACGTCTTCAAGCAGAGGGCTGGAAATGGCTTTCTGCGCCGCTTCCCTGGCCCTGTTTTCGCCCGATGCCGTGCCCGCGCCCATCATGGCCAGACCGGAATCGCCCATGACCGTTTTCACGTCTGCGAAGTCCAGGTTGATGAAGCCGGGGATCATGATCAGGTCGGAGATGCCCTTGACCGCCTGCAACAGCACCTCATCGGCCCTCTTGAGCATTTCCACGAAGGAGGCTTTTTTGGGCGCGATGATCATCAGGCGGTCATTGGGTATGGTGATGAGGCTGTCCACATATTTGCGGAATTCCTCAATGCCGCTTTCGGCCGCCTGCAGGCGCTTGTTGCCTTCAAAAGAGAAGGGTTTGGTGACCACTCCCACGGTCAGGATGCCGAGATCTTTGGCGATCTGGGCGATGACGGGCGCGGCTCCGGTGCCGGTGCCGCCACCCATGCCCGCAGTGACGAAAATCATTTCCGAACCTTCAAGGCACTGCCTGATCTGGTCCGCGCTTTCGTGCGCCGCCTCGCAGCCGACCCGCGGGTTGGCCCCGGCTCCCAGCCCTTTGGTGAGCTTGGAGCCGATCTGAATTTTCTGGCCGGCCAGGGATTTGCCCAAGGCCTGCACATCCGTGTTGGCGGTGATGAAATTGACCCCGCGCAACCCGGATTCCACCATGGTGTTGACGGCATTGCCGCCGCCCCCGCCTACGCCGATGACCTTGATTCTGGCCTGTTGCTCGCTGCCGCTGCCGTTGCCGATTACCAGATCTGAAAGTTCCATTTTGCCTCTCCTTGCCGTTACGCCGGCCTGCGCAGCCGGTTGCCTGATTGCCTCGCCGGGTGCGCCGCGGCGCACCCGCATTTTTTACGAAATCGTCCTGAACCAGTCCTTGATGCCCTTGACCGTGCGGTCGAAAATATTTTCGTTGCCCTTGCGGAATTTACGTTCGCTGCCTTCCTTTTCCGCGCCGTAACACAGCAGTCCCACCGCGGTTGCATACTTGGGATTGTTGACCACGTCCCTAAGTCCGCCGACGTTGCGCGGGTATCCGATGCGCGTCGGCATGTTGAAAATTTGCTCGGCCAGTTCCTGGCAGCCGTCTATGAGTACGGACCCGCCGGTAAGCACGACACCCGCGCCGATCAGATGCTTGCATCCGGACTTGGTCAGTTCCTGATCCACCAGACTGAGCAGTTCCTCCATGCGCGGCTGGCAGATTTCAGCCAGCAGCCGGCGCGAAAGCCGGCGCGGTTCCCGTCCGCCCACGGTGGAAACCTCTATGATCTCGTCCACGCTCACCAGATCCGCCATGGCACAGCCGTATTTGACCTTGATGCGCTCGGCGCCGAGCACCGGGGTGCGCAGCCCGAAGGCGATGTCGTTGGTCAGATTCTGTCCCCCTAGGGGTAAAACCCCGGTATACCTGATGGCCGCGCCGGAGAATACGGCGATGTCCGTCGTGCCCCCACCCAGATCCACCAGCGCGACGCCCAGCTCACGCTCTTCCTCGGTCAGTACGGCCTTGGCCGAAGCCATGGATTCCAGCACGATGTCCGAAACATCCAGGCCGCTGCGGTGGCACGCCTTGACGATGTTCTGCGCGCTGGTCACGGCCCCGGTCACTATGTGCACCTTGACCTCCAGGCGCACCCCGGACATCCCCAGAGGATGGATGATGCCGTGCTGGTCGTCCACGATAAATTCCTGGGGCAGTGTGTGGATCACTTCGCGGTCCATGGGTATGGCCACAGCTCCGGCCGCCTCCAGCGCCCTGTCCACATCGCGCTGCGTGACCTCGCCGCCCTGGATGGCTATGACACCGTTGCTGTTGATGCTTTTGATATGGCTGCCCGCTATGCCGGCGTAGACGGAACGTATGGAGCAGCCGGCCATCAGTTCCGCTTCTTCCAGAGCCTTCTGCACGGATTTGACCGTTTCCTCTATATTGACCACGACTCCTTTGCGCAGGCCGGTGGAGGGACTTGAGCCGATGCCCACTATGTCCACGCCGTCTTCGCCCGCTTCGCCCACCACCGCGCAAATCTTGGTGGTGCCTATGTCGAGTCCTATGATCAGCTCTGCCTTTGCCATACCGTTCTCCTCAAACCGCGCCCGTATCCTGTATTGTCATCCCGCGGCGACACCGGTCTCCGCGCGTCTTTCCACCCACACGTCCACGCCCTGCACCCGTATTCTGCCCGTTCCCGCCAGTTCTCCCCTGCGCGAGAGGTCGGCCAGCACCCGGCCGAGGCGGCGCAGGTTGGAAAGCCAGTCTTCCGTATCTATGGAAAAGACGGGCCCCGCCTCTTCCGCTACAAGTTCCACACTTCTTGCCGCCGTAAGCCTGAGCAGCGAAATGTCGCCCATTCCCCGCAGCACTCCCGATTCATTGAGCGCCCTGACCAATTCCGGCAACAACGCCGTCATCCGTCCGGCTCCGGGCTCCACCTCCAGCATCGGAAGCGGGGAAAACCCGCCGGATTCCACCGGCGCTATAAGCTTTCCGCGTTTGTCCGCATAATACGGCAGGCCCTCATGCAAGATCCGGAATGTCGGAACCTTCTCCTTCACGTTTATGACGATCCTGTCCGGGAGCACCCGCTTCACCGACGCTTCCTCAATCCAGGGATGCCCGGCCAACGCATCTTCCACGGCGTCTATCGACAGGGCCAGCGTGTTTGCTCCTTCCATTAAATCGACAGTTTTTAGAATTTCTCTAGAGTTCAGTCTCAAATTTCCGTAAATTTCCAGAGTTTTCAGCGCGAAATATTCCCCGACCGTTGCGCTCCTGTATCCGTAGACCAGGGCAAGGCTCACTCCGGCAAGCAGAACAAGCAACAGGGAACAAAAACCGAGCAGAGAAAGGGCCGCCTTAATGCCTTGCCGGGGCAGCCGGGGCAAGGCGCGGGCATTGCGTTCGGGCCGCATGACGCGCCGGCTGTTTCCGGCTGGGCGGACTCCATTTCTGGTCAGGCTGATGCGCCTGCCCTTGCGGGCCGGGCGCCCGTCCCTCGTTATAGCCACAGGCACACTTCCTTTTCCAGTTTGAAGCCGCTTTTCCTTTTTACCTCTTCAACCGCCAAGGCCATAAGTTCCAGCGCCGCCGCGCAGCTTCCCCCTCCTTCGTTGACGAGAAAGTTGGCGTGCAGGGGGGAGAAACGCATGCCGCCCAGAGATTTGCCCTTCATACCCGCCTCTTCCAAAAGGCGGCCGGCCGGGGCGTCCGGGGCGGGATTTTTGAATACGCAGCCGGCGCTGGCAGCGCCGACCGGCTGGCGCAGTTTTTTTTCCGCCAGATAGGAGTGCATGCGCTCCCGCACTGTTCCCATGTGGGATTTATCCAGGGCAAAGGCGGCCTCAAGCAACAACGCGGGGTCATCGTCCCCGGCGGACAGGGCCGCGCCGCCTATGGGCAGGCCCAGGCAACGACCCTGCCGATAGGAAAATTCCATTTCCGGGGCGGAGATTTTCCGCAAGCCGAGACGGGGTGAAAAAAGCGTCAGAGAGCGGACCCGCGTGCCGATTTCCGTGCCGAAGGACCCGGCGTTCATGGCCACCGCTCCGCCCACGCTGCCGGGAATGCCCGCCAAGGCTTCCAGACCGCTCAGGCCGGCTGACGCGGCGGCATTCAACAAGGCCGACAGAGGCAGGCCGGCTTCAGCCTTTGCCAGTATCTCCCCGCCGCACCTCTCGAAAGAAAGCTTATCCCGCTTTGCCTGACGGATCAGCACCAAGGGCAAATCCCCGTCCGCGGCGATGATGTTGCTTCCCTTGCCGAGCACTGCGGGCCGGCCTCCGAGTTTTGCGACCAGGTCGGGCAATTTTTCCGCCTCGGCATCGGCCCGCAGCACGATTTCGGCTATGGCCTTCCCCCCCAGGCGGATTCCGGTGAGTTCCGCAAGCCTCGGGGCGCCCCGTATCACGATGTTGTGCGTCAGATTTTTCATGGCATTACTTGCCGGCCCGGCGCGGTCCTGTTGTCGTTATTTTTTTTCACTGCATTGCAAGCCAACGCGGTCCGATTGTTGTTATGCTGCCCGCGCCGAGGGTCAGGAGCAGATCGCCCTCGCGCAGTTCCTTGTCCAGCCTGTCCAGAAGCGAATCAAAGTCGCCGCAGTAACAGACATCCACCCCGCCGCTCTGGCGTATGCCGCCAGCCAGACTTTCACCTGAAACACCGGGCAGGGGCGATTCGGAAGCCGCGTAAATTTCCGTGAGAAAGAGCTTGTCCACGCTGGCGAAGACCTTGCAAAAGTCACCGAACAAGGCCTTGGTGCGCGTATAACGATGCGGCTGAAAGGCTGCCACCACCCTGCGGCCGGGCAGGCAGGCGCGCACGGCATCCAAGGTCGCGGCGATTTCCGCCGGGTGGTGCCCGTAGTCGTCCATCACCAGGACTCCGCGCTTTTCCCCCTTGCGCTCGAAACGGCGGGCAACGCCTTTGAATTTGCGCAGGGCCTCGGCGCAGACCTCAAAGGGCACGTCCGTCTGCAGGGAAACTCCTATGGCTCCGAGCGCGTTCAGGATATTATGCCGGCCCGGCTGCGCGGGCCTGATCCGGCCCAGGCGCACTCCGCGCAGGCGCACCGTGAAGCAACCCGCGTCAGGGCTGCCGGCCGCCTCCGCCGTCAGATCATTGCCGGCATTGAATCCGTATGTCGTCAGGGGGCGATTCACGCGCGGGAGGATACGGCGCACGCCGGGGTCGTCGCCGCAGACCACGTTCATGCCGTAAAAAGGCACTTTGTTCATGAAGCGGACGAAAGCCTCGTCTATGCTGTCGCGGTCAGGGTAGAAATCCAGGTGATCCATGTCCACGTTGGTGACCACATTCATGATCGGGAACAGGCAGAGGAAGGAGCCGTCGGATTCGTCGGCCTCGGCTATCAGAAATTCGCCGCCGCCCAAGCGTGCGTTGGCGCCGTATGCGTTCAGTTTGCCGCCTATGATCACGGTCGGGTCTGTGCCGGCCTCCTCAAAAATGGCCGCGACAAAGGACGTGGTCGTGGTCTTGCCGTGGGTGCCGGCTACGGCGATACCCGTGCGCAGGCGCATCAGTTCGGCAAGCATCTCCGCCCTGGGGATGACGGGTATGCCGCGTTCCTTGGCCGCGACCACTTCCGGGTTGTCGTCGCCGACGGCGGTGGACTTGACCAGCACATGCGGCTGCAGGAGGTTGGCGGCGGCATGGCCTACCACTATGCGCACGCCGAGTTCCCGCAGGCGCAGCACGGCGGCCCCCTCGGCCAGATCCGATCCGTGCACGTCGTAGCCCAGGTTGAGCAGCACTTCGGCTATGCCGCTCATGCCGGCCCCGCCTATGCCCACCATGTGTATACTCTGAATGTTCCGCATGCTCATTGTCTCGCGACCTCCGCTCTCCTTTTTCCGATCATGGACGGCCGGGTGCCGGCCCCGATCATATCCGACAGGGCGTCGGCCATCCGCGCCGCCGCATGCGGACGCGCCACGTTCAGGGCGCGTGCGGACATCGCGCGCAGTTTCGCCTTATCCTTCAGGAGGGGCAGCAAGGTTTCGGCCGCTGTCGCCGGCCTGTCCGCGAAATGCTCCTGTTCCAAGATCAGGGCCGCGCCCGCCTCTTCCATAACGCGGGCGTTGAAGCGCTGATGGTCACGCGCGGCATGGGGGAAGGGCGCAAGCACCGAGGGCAGTCCGGCGGCGCAGATTTCGGCCGCCGTCGTGGCTCCGGCCCGGCAAAATACCAAGTCCGCCCAAGCATAGGCTCCGGCCATGTCGCTGATGAAGGGCACGGCCCGTGCTTTTTCCGTTTCCAAGGCGGCGTAAGCCGCGCTCACCCGCTCAAAGTCCTCGCTCCCTGTCTGGTGGAGGATTTCCACTCCGGCTTCCAGCAGAGCGGGGGCTGCGCCCGTAAGCGCCAGATTCACGGCGCGGGCCCCGCGGCTGCCGCCCATGACCAGCAGCCGGGGCGGGCGTTGCGCCTCTTTGTCATCCGGGTTTCCCGGCCGTTCGGCCCTTTGCCGCGCCCGTTCATAAAGCGCAGCTATGTCGGCGCGCACCGGGTTGCCGGTCAGCAGGGTCTTGCGCACATCGAAAGCCCCGGAAAGGTCGGGCATGGATAAAAATACACGCCGCGCCATGCGCCCCAGGATGCGGTTGCCGACGCCGGGCAGGGCGTTCTGCTCATGCACGGCCGTGGGTATGCCGAGGAAGGCGGCGGCTGAAACTCCCGCGAAAGAAGCATAGCCGCCGAAGCCTATCGCCGCGCGCGGGGAAAATTTCCGGATGATCCGCGCCGCGCCTGCCAGGGCGCGCAACATGCCGGGCACGGCCCCGAAGGCGCGCGCTCCGCGCCCCATAAAACCGCGCACGGGCAGGGCCGCGAAGTCCAGTCCCGCTTCCGCCGCCAGCTTGCCTTCGGGTCCGTATTCGCCTCCCATGAACAGAATGTGCGCTCCGGGCTCGCGTCTTGCAATTTCCCCGGCCAGAGCCAGGGCCGGGAAAATATGTCCTCCCGTGCCGCCGCTGCTGAGCACTATGCGTTCCAGACCCGTCATGCGCTCTCCATGTTGCGGGAAAAATTGATCAACAGACCCACGCAGAGCAATGACGCCAGCAGGCTGCTGCCGCCGTAACTGATGAAGGGCATGGGCACCCCTTTGGGCGGAACCACGCCCATGACCACCGCCGGGTTCAGGATGCAGGACAGGGCCGGGACCAACAGGAGTCCGAAGGCGGTAAGCCGCGCGCGCAGGTCCGGCTGGCCGAGGGCAATGCGCATGCCGCGCCAGAAAAAGCAGATCAGGAGCAGGAAAAGCAGCGAAATTCCGATAAAGCCCGTTTCCTCTCCCATCACAGCCATGATGAAGTCATTGTGCGCTTCGGGCAGATAAAAGAGTTTCTGTTTGCCCGCGCCGAGCCCGGCCCCGGACAAGCCTCCCGCCCCGAAAGCGTAAAAGGACTGCACAAGATGGTAGCCGCTGTCCGAGGCATCGGCAAAGGGATCGCGGAAGGCCAGCAGGCGCCGGAGACGGTAGGGTTCGGCCACCATCAGCAGATAGGCACCGCCCGCGGCTGTGAGGCCGGAGCCGATGAGATAGATCAGGCGCGTTCCCCCGGCGAAGCACATGAAAAAGAGCAGGATAGCGCAAAAGGCCGCCCCCCCGAAATCCGGCTGCTTGAGCAGGAGGGCGCACATGGCCCCGGTGATCAGGAAAGGCGGCAGAACTCCCTTGCTGAAACTTTTCACTATGGTCTGCTTGGTGCCCATGAAGTAGGCCAGATACAGAACCAGCGCGATCTTGGCGAACTCCATGGGCTGCAGACGCAACGGCCCGATCCCGATCCAGCGGTGCGCGCCCTTGGCGGCCGCGCCCAGTGGACTCAGGCAGGCGACCAGCAGGACAAAACTGATCAGCAGGGCCGGATAATGCAGATGTTCCAGCACCGCGCGCGGCAACAGCGCGGCAAAGGCCGCGCCCAGACCGCCGACCAGCAGGAACAAAAGCTGGCGCTTGAAAAAATAGTAGGTGTCGGCCTGAACGCGTTCGGCGGAAATGCCGCTGGCCGAAAAGACCATGGTCAGCCCAATAAAGACCAGAACCATGACGATTGCCGGCAACCACCAGTCCGGCCGGCCTCGCTGAGTAGTCGCCGCGTGTCCCGAAGATGCGCTCATTGGACCTCTCCTCCCTCGTCCGACGCCCGGACCAGACGCCGCAGATGATCGCCGCGCTCCTTGTAGTTGTTGTACAAATCATAGCTGGCAGTCGCCGGAGAAAGCAGGACCGCATCGCCTGCCTGCGCTGTTGCGCGCAGACGCTCCAAGGCTGCCGGAAGATCGGGATCCCAACTCAGGGGAACGGTCCCGGACCAGGCTTTTTCAAAAAACTCCCGGCCGGCCCCAAACAAGGCAACGGCCTTGACCCGCTCCGACAACAGGGGCCGCAGGGATTCCAGGTCTCCGCCCTTGAAATGTCCGCCGGCCAGCAGCAACAGAGGCGCATCAAAACTCAGCAGGGCCGCGCGCAGGGCGTCCACCGTCGTGCTCTTGGAATCGTTGACATAGATGACGCCGTCCTTCTCTCCCACCTTTTCCAGACGGTGCGGCAGGGGGGTGAAGGCGGCGACCGCGCGCGCCGCCTCCGCTTCGCTCACGCCGAATTCGGCTGCCGCGAGATACGCTGCTTCGGCGTTCGCGGCGTTGTGTCGGCCGATCAGTTTGCCCATGGGAAAACGCTTCGTGGCCCGGAATATCTTCAGACGGGCCTTGAAAGCGCGGCGCATGTATTCTTCAGCGAGTTCTTCGGGCAACAGGGCCAGATCCTCCGCTTCCTGCCGGGAAAAGATGCCGAATTTGGCCGCGCTGTATTCGGCCATGTCCGCGTGGCGGTCCAGATGGTTGGCGGCCAGATTCAGCAAAACGGCCGCACGGGGCCGCAGGCTGCGCAGGCCTTGAAGCTGGAAACTCGACAACTCCAGCGCAAGTATGTCTGCCTTGTCGCCGGACAGCACATAGTCCGAAAGCGGCACTCCGATGTTGCCTCCGAGAAAAACCTTTTTGCCCGCCTCGCGCAGCATGGCCGCCGCAAGACTGACGGTGGTCGTCTTTCCGCTGGTTCCGGTGACGGCCAGCACGGGTTCGCGCACATAGCGCAGAGCCAGCTCGGTTTCGCCGATCAGCGGGGGATCCCCGGCCGCGACCGTCAGGGGAGCGATATCGGCAGGCGCCACGCCGGGGCCGACGACGATCAGGGATACGCCCCGGAACTGATCCGGCGTATGCCCGCCCAAAAACAGTTCAAAACCGGCATCGCGCGCGCGGTCGATCAGGTTCTGACCGGGATTGTCGTTGCGCTCCAAAAGCCGGACCCGCGCACCCAGAGCGGAAAGCAGCCGTGCGGCCGCGAAGCCGGAAAGTCCCGCGCCGACCACGGCGGCCGTTGCGCCGGGCACAACGGGCGCTCCCATGCCCGCCGCCGGCTCCGGCGCGGTCCGCATCTTTGTTTTGTGCTGCGTCATGATACCCGTCCTTTGTCAGCGCAGCTTGAGTACGGAGAGCGCCGCCAGAGCCAGCAGGGCCGACGTTATCCAGAAACGGATGATGATCTTCGATTCCGGAGTGCCGGTCAGTTCAAAATGGTGGTGCAGAGGAGCCATGCGCAGGATGCGCTTGCCGCCCGTGAACTTGAACCAGCCCACCTGCAGGATGACGGACAGGGTTTCCACGACGAACAGCCCGCCGACCACCAGCAGCAAAAGTTCCTGTTTACAGAGCACGGAGAGAAAACCCAGTGTGCCGCCCAGAGATAGAGATCCTGTATCGCCCATGAAAATCTGGGCCGGGTAGGCGTTGAACCACAGAAAGCCGATGCACGCGCCCGCGAAAGCGCCGCAGAACACCGTGACCTCGCCTACGCCCGGCACATGCGCGACCTGCAGATAGCCTGCCATGGCCGCGTTGCCCGCCACATAAATGAAGACCGCGAAACATATACCGGCGACGATGGCCGGGCCGGCCGCCAGGCCGTCTAGACCGTCCGTCAGGTTCACGCCGTTGGACGCCCCGACCATGACCAGTACGGCGAAAGGAAGATAGAGCAGGCCGAGGTCGGGCTTGAAATTCTTGAAAAAAGGCACCGACAGTTCTGTGGAATAGGCCGGCAAGGTGTAGAGGATGAGCATGGCTACGGCCGCGACCAGCATCTGCCCGGCCAATTTGCTTTTGGCGCCCAAGCCTTTGTTGTTTTTACGCCGGATTTTCAGGTAGTCGTCGGTAAAGCCCACAGCCGCAAAAGCAAAAAAAACGAACATGCACAGAAGTACGCAGGGGTTGGTCCAGTCGGCCCAGAAAATCATGCTCACGGTCAGGGAAAAAGCCATGAGCAGGCCGCCCATGGTCGGGGTTCCCGCCTTGCTCCGGTGCGCCTGCACGTCTTCCAGGATATACTGTCCGAGATTGAGTTGCCTGAGCTTTTCGATGAACAGCGGACCGATCAGCACGGCGACGATCAGGGCCGTGAGCAGCGCCCATACGGAGCGGAAGGTTATGTAGCGGAAGACGTTGAATACGCTTATTTCCGAACTCAGAGGATAGAGCAGATTATAGAACATGGTCGGCCCCTTTGTCTGCGGGTGTGTATTGCGTATCTTCCGCAGCCTTGAAGGCCGGCGCTGCGATCCAGCGCTCCAGGCGGTTGGCGCGCGACCCTTTGAACAATACCAGGGCAGGCCCCATCGCCTCCAGACGCGGGACAAAGTCTTCGGCCCGCGCGGGCAGTTCTTCAAATATCCCGGCATAGCCGCCCCGGATCAGGCCCCGGCGCACCCTGTCCGCCTGTCCGCCCGTCCAGAAGACGGCAGCCGGATGCGCGGAGGCCGCGATCTCGCCCAAGTTTTCGTGTGCGGCCGGACTTTCGTCGCCGAGTTCGAGCATTTCTCCGAGCACCGGCACAAAGGGCAGACCGCTTTCACGCGCCATGTCCCCGGCGGCCCGGATCATGCGCCCGGCGGACAGCGGATTGGAGTTGTAGCTGTCGTCTATGATCGTGTACCGGCCGCGCCCGGGCACGAAAAAACTGTGCGGGGCGAAACGCTGCGCCGGCGTTTCGGCCGAGGCCAGACCCCTGCGTATCTCCGAAGGCTCAAGCCCGAGACTCAGGGCGACGGCCGCAACGGCCGCCACGTTTTCCGCCCCGTATGCACCCCGGAACGGCGCTTCGCACTCAAATTCCGCGCCGGCTGCCCGCACCGCATACATGCCGCGAACCGGCGGGACTTCACGTCCGGACTTTTCGGGCGGGTAACACGGATCAGACGGGCCGAACTTTTCGGCCGGGCCAATATACAGGGCATGACAAAAGAACTCCCCGTCCCGCGCGGAAAAGCGCAGGCAGCACATGCCGCGGGCGGCAAAGCCGGCGGATCGGACGGAGCATTCCCTGTCCAGTTCCGGATAATCGGCGCTGACCAGGGCTGTTCCGCCGGGCAGAACAAAGTCGAGAAGGCGCGCCTTTTCCGCCGCGGCGCCCTTGCCCAGACCTTCGGCGTGTCCGACGCCGACATTCAGAATCAGGGCCGTGTCGGGACGCAACACCGGGGCCAATTCTTCCATATCTCCCGTCCTGCTCACGCCCGCTTCCATCACCCAGTAGAGCGCATCGGGGGACGCGTTGAGCATGCTCAGGGGCATGCCTATGCCGTTGTTGAGATTCATGCGGTTGCGCTCCGTGCGTCCGCGTTCCGCCAGCACCCCGGCCAGGATTTCCTTGACCGTGGTTTTACCTGCCGTGCCCGTCAGCCCGATGACTTTCGCGGAAGCGCCCGCGCGATGCCGGGCGGCAAGCCGGCGCAAGGCGTCTCCCACATTGTCCGTCAGGAATACGGGCGGCAGAGCCGGCCCGGAGGCGGCATCCCGCGCCTCCGCCGGGAAGGGGTCGCGCACCGCGACTATCGCGCAGGCCCCGGCGGAGGCCGCAGCAAGGGCGAAGTCGTGCCCATCCGCCCTCTCGCCCTTGAGGCAGAAGAATATATCCCCGGCTACGACCTGCCGGCTGTCCGCCGAGGCCCCCGTAAAGGTCCGGCCGGCCCAATCCGCGCCCTCCCCCGAAACGGATACGCTCCGGGCGTCGGGCAGGATGCGTTCCGGGCCGCAACCCAGCGCCGTTGCCATTTCACCGAGATTCAGCCTCATTGCGCCGCCTCCGTGAGCACCGCCCGGTCGCTGAAGGGGTATTTGATCCCCCGGACCAGTTGGTAGGGTTCGTGTCCCTTGCCGGCCACGAGCAGGGCGTCTTCGCCGCCGAGCAGTTCCAGGGCCAGGGTCACGGCCCTCCTGCGGTCCGCTTCCCGGATCACCCTCGGGCACCCGGCCAGACCGGGCAGCACATCGTCCATTATGGCCTCCGGGTCTTCATCCCTCGGGTTGTCGGAGGTCAGGACGGCAACATCGGAAAGAGCGGCCACCGCCGCGCCCATCAGGGGGCGCTTGGCGCGGTCCCGGTTGCCGCCGCAACCGAAAACCGTGACGATCCGGAGAAAACCGGCCGCGCGCAGGGCGCTTATGGCTTTGGTCAGGGCGTCCGGGGTATGGGCATAATCGACAAAAAGATTCAGGCCGCGCCCGTTGGGCACGCGCTCCAGCCGGCCGGGCACCCCGGCAAAGGAAGACAGCGCGGCAAAATCTCCGGCCTCCAGACCAAGGGACAGCCCTACGGCCTGCGCTCCAAGCAGGTTCAAGGCGTTGAAGTTGCCGACCAGAGGCGAGTGCAGTTCCCATTCGCGGCCTTCAAAGCGCATGGACAGCAACAGGCCGTCCCGTCCCGAGGACAAAACGTGCCCGCGCAGGTACCGCGCTCCCGGCGCGCCTTCTTCAGACAGGCCGAAGCCCACGGCGTCGGGACGGGAATCAAGCAGTCTGCGGCCGTATATATCATCCGCGTTCGCCGCTTTTTTCTTGTCCGCGAGCGGCGTCCCGCCCAGTTCCGGAGGCAGGAAGAGCTTTTCCTTAGCCCGAAAATAGTCCTCCATGTCCGCATGGTAGTCCAAGTGATCCTGTGTGAGATTGGTCAAGAGGGCCGCAACGAACCGTATGCCCGCTACGCGGTTCTGGTCCAGGGCGTGCGAGGACACTTCCATCAGGGCGTATCGCGCGCCCGCCGCGCTCATGCGCGCCAGCATGGAATGCAGGGACAGGCAGTCGGGGGTGGTCAGGGACGATTCTTCTTCGTATCCCGGCCAGCGCCTGTTTATCGTGCCTATGACTCCCACGCCGCAACCCTGCGAATGCAATACGCTTTCCAACAGGTAACTTGTCGTCGTCTTGCCGTTGGTTCCGGTTATGCCTATCACTTCGGGGCATAGCCTGTCCGTGTCATGGAGGGCGCAGGCCAGACGGCCGAGGGCCGTGCGCGGGTCGTCGGCGGGAACCGCATCGCAACCGGCGTCCAGGGCCTCCAGCAAGGGAATTTTATCCGGGGCGCAAAGCACGGCCGAAGGGTCGGCTTTCAGCGCTTCCGCCAGATAACGTTCCCCTCCGGGCGCGCCGGCCGCTTTGTCCGCCGGCAGGGCCGCCGGCAAGAGCGCGTATACGCAGCCCGCCACGGTCCCGCCCGAATGAGAAACCACGGGAATCCGTTCGCGTCTTACCCGATCGCACAATTCGTCAAGGGAAAGCAGGCGGATCATGATTGTTTCTCCTCCAGCCAGAGCGTGCATTCCCTTTTGCCTTCGGGCCAGGGAGTGCCCGCCTCGGGACTCTGACGCACAACCAGCCCGCCCCGGCCCCGGACGGCCGGCACGATGCCGTGTCCGGCGAAAATCTCCACGGCTCCACGCAGACCCATACCTATGACGCCCGGCACCAGTTTGCCGGACAGGGGGGCTTTGGGGCTGACAAAGGGCTTTGCCGGCCCGGCTGATACTCCCTGCTCTTGCCCCTGCAACCGCGCCCCGGCCTGGACCTTAGCCTGCGCCCGTCGCTGTTCGGCAACTCCTGCCTTTTTGTTCCCTGTCCCGGATTTCCCGCCTGCTCCGGCTTTTTTGCCGGCCGCAAGGCGTGCGGCCTCCCCGGCGGACGCGGCCTGCACCACCGGGTCTTCCTCGGGAGGCAAAACCCCGTGGTAGGCCATGACGTTCAAGGCTACATGGCGGAACACCGGGGCCGCGATCACGCCGCCATACTGCGCCTTGATCGGTTCATCCAGAAGCACGCAAATGAGGTAGCGGGGGTTCTCGATGGGCAGCATGCCCACAAAGGAACCTACCCTGCCCTTGCCGTATCTGCCCGTCGCATCGGCTTTCTGCGAGGTGCCGGTCTTGCCGCCCACCACCAGGCCGGGTATGCGCGCCTGTTTGCCGGTGCCGCCTTCCTCTTCCACGACTTCGCGCAACATGCTTCTGATTTCCTTCATGGTGGACGGGGAAAATATTATGTCCTCCGCTCTGGCCGCGCCCGCCGGGGCGACGGAATCGCCGGACCGCTCCGCATCGGGGACGCGGTCCGCCCCGGCGTCCATGACCAGTTTCAGATCGCGCTTTACGCCTCCGCCGGCCAGCACCAGGTATGCTTTGGTCATTTGGGCCAGAGTCGCGGAAAAGCTCTGTCCGAAGGAGGCCGTAGCCAAATCTATATCCGCCCAGCGCCCGGCCGGACGCAGTATGCCTCTGGATTCGCCGGGCAGGGGCAGGCCGGTGCGTTCGCCGAAACCCAGGCGTTTCAGGTAGCGCCAGTATCTGTCCCGACCGAGTTTCATACCTATTTTCGCCGCGCCAATGTTGCTGGACACATGAAGAATCTTGTCCACCGTCAGGGCCGCGTAGGGATGGGTATCGTGCAGCATGAACTGCCCCAGTTTCCACAACCCTTTTTCGCAGTTGATCGTTGTGGAGGGATTGACCACTTTTTCTTCCAGAGCGGCGGCTATGAGAAAACTCTTGATCGTCGATCCCTGCTCCAGCATGTCGGTTGCCGGACGGTTGCGCCGAACGGACGGCGGAGCGGAGTTTATGTTGTTGGGATCAAAAAAAGGATACTGGGCCCAAGCGAGAATTTCTCCGGACGGAACATCCGCCACTATGCAGCCGCCCCACCGCGCGCCGAACTTTTCCACGTTCTCGGCCAGGGCCTCTTCAGCAAAAAACTGTATCTGGGTATCCAGGGTCAGGCGCATGTCGCGACCGCGCAGATCCACAAGGTCCGCCGAACCCGGCACGGTCAGCCGTCTGCCGGATGCATCGCGTTCCACGGTCCTGGTGATTTCGCGTCCTGCCAGATCGTCGTCCAGAGATTTTTCCAGTCCTTCTATGCCCCTGTCGTCTATGTCCACAAAACCGAGCAACTGCCCGGCCGACTGCCTGTATGGGTATATCCGCTCCGTCTCCTGCTCCAGGTAGATTCCCTGCAGCTTCAGAGCGCGCACTTTTTCAGCTGTCTGAAAATCCACCTTGCGTTTCAGCCAGACGAACTGCTTTGTCCCGCTTACGGCATTCAGTATCTTATCCGCGTTCATGTCCAGAGCGGCGGCGAGCTTCAGGGCGGCGTCGTTCTTGTCCTGTATCCGGGACGGGTCGGCGCGGACGGAATCGCATTCCAGGCTCATGGCCATGACATTGCCGTTGCGGTCCATGATGCTTCCGCGTGTGCCCCTGGCCGTTTCCTTGGCGGTGTGCTGCCTGCGTGCCATGGCCGCGTATTCCGGGCCCATGACGATCTGCAGATAGTAGGCCCTGGCCCAGAGGGCGCCCCAGACCAGGGTAAAGACCACGCCGGTCGTCCAAAGGCGCATGCGGCCCCAATCCACGCGGGACAGGGAACCCGGCTCGCGCGCGGGAGCCGGGCGCGTCGCCGGAAGCGCGCCCGTACGCCGCACGCCGGTTCGCCGGGCGGCGCGCGCGGACCGATCCGCACGCGCCGTCTTCCAGGTATCCCGTGTTGTTCGGCGTCTGAACACGCTCATTCCTTTCCGGCCGTTTCAGGCGGCCCGTTTTTTTCCATCCTGCGGATACGACCCGGCTTGGCCGGTCCCAGACCCAATGCTTCCGCCTTCCTGCCCAACTCATGCGGCGACAGAAGGTGCTCGCGCTCCACATTCAGTTTGGCATTGAGATCCAGAGACTGCTCCAGATCCCGCTGCAGATTGCGCGCCCGATACGCGAGCTTGGTGCGCTCAATGTTCAGCCAGACCAACGACAGGGCCAGGGCCGCCAGAAAGGCTCCCGACAATACAAGAGGCAGAAGCGATCCGCGGCCCGTATCGTTCCGTCCGGCCTCGGCATCCTGTCTCCCGTCAGGCACAGAGCCGCTCCGCAACGCGCAGGCGCGCGCTTCCGGCCCTAGGGTTCGCCGCCGTTTCCGCCGCATCCGGGCGCAACGGTTTCCCGGTCAGGATACCCAGCGTCGCCTTGTGCCCGCACAGGCATGAGGGCACATTGCGCGGACAGCGGCATCCGGCCGCCTCTTCCCGAAAAAAGCGTTTCACCGCGCGGTCCTCCAGAGAGTGGAAAGAGATGATCAGCAAGCGCGCCCCAGGGCGCAACAGGCCGATTATCCCGCGCAAAAAACGATCCAGCTCGCCAAGTTCATCGTTGACGGCCATACGCAGGGCCTGGAAGGTGCGTACGGCCGGATGCCGGCGCGCCGCCGCCCGTCTGTCCGGGGGATATGCCCCGGTCACGGCGCGCGCAAGATCCCCGGCGCTCCTGACGCGTCCCGCATCCCGCGCCGCCGAGATGGACCCGGCTATGCGCCCGGCCAAAGGTTCCTCACCGAAAACCCGAATGATCCCGCGCAACTCCGCTGCGGACATGCTGTTGACCAGATCGGCCGCGCTTTTTCCCCGGCTCCGGTCCATGCGCATGTCCGGGGGCGCATCGGCCTTTATGCTGAACCCCCGTTCGGGGCTGTCCAGTTGCAGGGAGGACACCCCGAGATCGGCCAGCACAAAATCCGCGCCGTCCCAGCCCAGTTCCGCCAGAGCGCGGCCGCACTCGGAAAAAAGACCGTGCCGGAAATACACGACCGGAGCGAAGGCTTCCAGCCTTTTTTCCGCCAAAGCCAACGCTTCCGCATCGCGGTCCAGACCCAGCACCCGCACATCCGGCACGCCGGATTCGCGCGCTTTGCGCAACAGCGCTTCGCTGTGCCCGCCGAGGCCTAGGGTGGCGTCCAGGCAGCGAAAGCCGGGTACGGGCTCAAAAAAGGACAATACCTCACGCACCAGCACCGGCAAGTGCAGGCGGGCTATGTGGGAGGCTTCCGCACCGCCGTCGCGCTCTCTGTTCTCTCCGGTCGCCGCCATGCTCCGCTCCCCGGCGGGCCTGTCGCCCCGCCGGCTTCGTGCCTCAAAACACGAAATCTATGCCGGTTTCCGCCATTTCCGCGGCAACGCCCGTAAAATCACGGCCCATAGCCGCTTCCAGCCGTGAAGGATCCCATATCTCGAAACGCGGCCCCTGGCCCACAAGAACCGCTTCGCTCCCTATGTCCGAATATCTCAGATGGTCGCGGGACAGGAGAATGCGGCCCTGAGCGTCCACGCCCACGTCCCTGGCCCCGCCTATCACCAGCCGGCGAAAGTCGCGCAAGGCATCGGAACCGCCCCTGATGCGGTGCATCCCGTCCTCAAAACTCTCCCAGTCGGGCAGGGGGAAACCCACCACGCACCTGTCGTAGGTCGTGAGCATCACCTTGCCTTCAGGACTGCGGCTGAGCAGCGTCTCCCGGAATTCCGGGGGAAGGGTCATCCTCCCTTTGGGGTCAAGACTGCGCAGGGTGCGTCCGCGAAAATACATGAAGACTCCTGCGGTTCACTACAGCATCTTATGCTTGAGATTGTCGCTTACGTCGGGCAAAGCCCACCTGCTCCAATCCCGCGGCAGGGGTTTTCCTGCAAACCCTTGCAGAGCAGATGCATTTTTTCAAAGTTGGCCTGTTCCAAGCGGTACTCGCCACAGTTTACCACTTTCAACCACTTTTCCCCACTTATTCTCCTTTTTTCCTGTCCTGTCAAGGCAAAAAAACAACGGTTCCATTTCTTTTTTGCTCTTTGCGGCTAAGCGTGATAAAGCCTTTGCCGATGAAATTGCGACACTCCGGCGGGTGGTATCTGCTGCCCGCCCCGCAGGCGCAGGCGAAACCGCGTTTTGTCGTCAAGCGCCGAAGAGAGCGTTTCAGAATCAAATTACCCCGGCTTGCCGGCGAGGCAAAAGAACGCGGAGGCGCCGAATGACGGAGAAATATCTGGATGCGGTCTGCCGGGAGCGGCAAAGCGTGAATCCTCTGTTCAACTTTTTGCGGGTACGGATAGGTATTGAGTCCGAGGGCAGGGCACGTCTGACCCTGCCTGTGGGGCCGGGGCTGATACAGGGAGGCGGCGCGGTAGCGGGGGGGATTCTTGCGACCATGGCCGACGAGGTCATGGCCCATGCCGTGATGTCCGCCATTGACGCGAGGCAGAGCATAGTCACGGTGGAAATGAACATGCGTTATCTGCGTTCCGCCGGCCCCTGCCGGGAAGCGGATCTGTACGCCGTAGGGCGCTTGCTCAAGCGCGGGAAAAACCTTTGCACGGCCGAGTCCGAGGTCTTCGACGAGAAAGATCGCCTGCTTGCCGCGGCAGGAGCGACTTTTTACGTCCTGAACAGGCCATGAGCATCCTGTCGAAAACGGAACTCGCCGGGCAGGCGGTCTTGTTCACGGACGGCTCGCCGAGGAATCGCGTATCGGCGGACGAGGCCCTGCGCCCCGATCTTGCGGGCATGCCCATTTTCGATGCTCCCGTGCAGGCCGTTGCCTCGGCCGGCGACCCCATGTTTGAGAGGCTCAGGGAACCCGGCGTGGTCGGTCCCTGCTTCCGCATGCCGCGCGCATGGCTGCCCGGCGCGAGATCGGTCATCTCCTTTTTCCTGCCTTTCACCGAAATTGTGAAAAAGGCAAACCGCGCCGATGCCGACTGGCCCGCTTTGGAATGGCTGCACGCGCGCATCGAGGGCCAGATGCTGATTGCGGCGCTGTGCCGCCGTATGGAAGAATTGCTCAGAGAGGCGGGGCATACGGCTCTGGCACCCTCCCTGAGCAGCGAATTTGAAAGCTGGACAGGGAAAAAAAGCTGTCGGCCCGACGGCGGGCGGCAGGGGGACGGCGCGCCGGCATTCGGCAGCAACTGGTCGGAGCGGCATGTGGCGCATGTCTGCGGGTTGGGCACCTTCGGGCTTTCCGCCGGGTTGATCACCCCAAAAGGCATGGCCGGTCGTTTCGGCAGTGTGCTGACAGATTTGGAACTGCCGCCGGACGCGCGGGAGTATGACACCTTTGATGCCTACTGTACGCGTTGCGGGGCCTGTGTCCTGCGTTGTCCCGCGGGGGCGGTTTCCTTGGAAAAAGGCAAGGATCATGTCCTGTGCTCCGCCTTTCTGGACAGGACAGCGACGGCGCACAAGCCCCGCTACGGGTGCGGCAAATGCCAGACGCGCGTGCCCTGCGAGAGCGCCGTACCCTTACGCCGATTGCGGATGCGGCGAACGCCGCAGGCGTCACGGGCTTGATTGTCCGGTTGTACCTGCCGGTGCATCCCGCCCGCCTGCCGGCATGGTGCGGAGCAAAACCCCGTTGACCGGAGGCAGGAAAGCCGATTTGCCGTTGAGTGCACCGGCTTGACCTGCTATACTGGCAACGGCGGGAGTTTTTCGGCAAGAGACGGGGTAATGAGGCGTGGCTGGCTATGTCCTTAAATTTTGACAAGCTATATGAATTACAAGATAAAAAAGCTCCCTTATATTTTAAGTATAAGGAGTGCGTACAATGCCAACCGGCTTATCTTATGATGGATGAAAGCGGTACGGTATGGGCGGACAGGGATATTACCGTTGACGTCAACCGAAGCGCCGTTCCCGGTGCAATTGCCGCCGGGCATACGTTGCGGTGGGAGCTGTCGTCGCATTTAAGCGGCCGGGACATTGCAGCTTTGCCGAAAGATCAAAAAATTGTTGAATTGCTTACCGGGATACATGAAGGCCACACGCTTGTGTTTAACGAACAGAATAAGCAAGTCGGGCAACTCACGAAGGAGGCGAAAAAAGCTGTCGTGGAACTGGGCCGGTATCTTGATATCGTGCATACTCCACTTTGCACTCATGGCGCGGAGGCGTCGAGCAGGGCGTCATAAACCCGCCGGCAGTTGTTTCGATCCCTGAAAGCGAAAAAAGTATCCGCCCGGTCCCGGTGTACAGGGTCCATGCGGCAGCCACCCTCCATACAGGCAAGCGCTTTCGCGCACAATTCCTCCACCGTGCGCACGACAGCGCCGAAGCCGTCCCGCTCGTATTCAAAATACCCTTGGAAATAAAATGATCGCCGGATAGAAAAAGCTCAAGCTGGGGCGCTACCCGCAATTAACCCGAGTTTAACAAAACCGAGATAAAAAACAATAAATTAAGTATGTTAAATTTTCGTATGGCACAACATTTTTATAACTTATCTTAATTTATATATTTTTTTATACCTCCGGGCCTGACTGC
>JAISRC010000066.1 GCA_031273845.1 Desulfovibrio sp. | reverse complement strand
TGCGTATGTGCAGTGTCGCTCCATCGGCTTGGCGGAAACTGCCCGTTGCTCGCGTATGTTGAGAAAGCCTGGTGCGTAACGTGGCCCAACTATTGTTGATACCGTGTTCTTTGAGCTTTTTTCGTATGGTTTGTACGCATTGATAGGCCAATACACCAACAAAAAGATGGCCGTCTGTCCTGTCCGTTTTTCTGTGAAATACAGGACGTAACCCGAGTTCAGATTTCAAGATGTGGAATACTGCTTCAACATCTGACAGCATGATGTATGTTTTCCACAGTTATTTCTCATTCAAAGACAGGTCGTTGGTGCGGATAATATACTCACCGGGATGAGTCGTCATACTTCCTTCCACAGGTTTCTTTTCCCATGTTAAAGCAGTAACACACAGCGACTGATCCGGCTTCTTCGACAAGGCATTATCTTGTATAGTAATCTCATAATGTTGATGTATACCTCTGCTTTTTCATAGATACGCGTTCGAGTTTGCGGCTGGAGAAGACTCCTGTCGCGTCGCAGTAAAACAAGAGCCCCACAAGCATTTTGGGTGAACAGGCTTGTGTTCCGTTGTTATTATATTTGTCGTTGATCGCGCTCACGTCCAACTGCTCCACAATCTCAACGACAAAGCGGGCTAAATGATCCTTGGGTAGCCAGTCCTGGATCGACGGCGGCAACAAAAAAAGCTGGTTGCGATCTGTTGACTTGAAGTCCGGCATCATACACCTTCATAGTGCTATCTGTTATGATGCCAACATATTACATGATAAAATGATTCTTTGCATCTGTTTTTTTGATGGCCACATCGGTTGCTAAAGTCCGACAGATTCCTAGGAGTGCGCTCTCCATGTTTAACTGCTGTTAACTATGTATTGAAGACTCTATCTTGTATTTTTTTGGAGGACGGATTCACTGCACACCGCGGAGCCTGCCCCGAGGGCTTCCGAAGAGCCCAGAGCGACATGCGGCAATGGTTACAGGTTCTCGGACGAGCCCCGGAACTGTCAGGCACAGTGGATTCTGGAAGGCGGATTACGGCTGACCGTCCTCGGTGTGGGTCCGGAAAATGTTGCCCTCGGGCCGGGACTGCGGCTATTATGACGACGGAGAAAAGCCGTGCGGATCAGTGAAAGGGAAAAGATACATCATGAACTGCTGGAAGCACTGTATAAGGCGCGCAGGCGAGTGGAGCAGCTTGAAGCGGCGGTAGCTCACAACGCCGCTTTCCTGGGCATAGGCGTAGAGCGCGAAAATCGGATCGGCCGTCCGGCGCCGGACCCGAAGGATCTCCCCGATGCGCTCATGCGCTATCTCGATCTGGTCGGGCACGGGGAAGACATCAGCGATTATATAGGCAGCGACGACCATGCGGGAAATCGCCCGCGCTTAGGGCGGGACGCCCCGGACGGCATCCGCCCGGAGAGCGGCCCGCGCATACACCATCTGGTCGGCGATGTGGTGCTGGATCATCCCGACGACTGCCTCCTGCCGTCTTTCAGCGACCCGGCCTTGCCCGATACGCCGGAAACGCCGGAAGCGGATGACCCGCGCCATGCGCCGCCGCCGGACGACACATGAACGCCGGGAATTTCCGTCCGCCGTTTTGCTCCTTCTCCCTGCTTCTCCTGCAGGTGCTTGCCGCGCTGTGTTTCTGGCCCGCGCCGGCCGATGCGGGTATGGATGTCGTCCCCGTTCCGCCGGGGCTGAAGATGGATTTATCCGCCGGCCCGGACGCGGCGGCGGCGGCTTTTGTGGGCATTCCCTACCGACCGGACGGCGCGATTGACGAAAAGGGCCGTTTCACGCTTTTCGCCAGACCGGAGTTGAGCTTTTCCGGACCCGGCCTGAATTGCAGCGGGCTGGTGCTGGGCATCTCGCGTTTCCTGCTGGGCAGGAACATCAGCTTGGAAGACGCGGCGCGCGACCGTCTCGGCGACAGCGGCCCGAACGCTCCCGAAGGCGAGGACTGGGATTTCGGCCGGGACCTGATCCTGAACATCTCCCAAGGAACGCCGCGCACCCTGCTCCTGCCGGGATTCCGCATCGCCGACCCGGATATCGGTTCGGGCGCGGCCCCGCGCGGCTTCGACATCCACGAGGAAAGCAGTCTTCCGGAACTGAGCGGGCGCATGCGCCGGGGCTTTTTTTACTTGGTGAGCTTCAGCGTCGAAGGTCACAGACGAGGGTACGGACTGCAACATTACCATGTAGGGCTGATTCTGCCCTCGGCAAAGGGTGAGGCCTGGTTTTACCAGACGAGCGGCCGGCGCGGGTCTTCCGTGCGATGGGATCTCAACAGCGAGCACGGGCGGGCCGCCTTCAGGCGCGCCTTTGCCAATACGGGAAACAAGCGCAAAATGATGCTGGTGGTGGAAGCGGATCTGCCGAACAGGGGATTTTGAGCGCCTGACCTTTGATGCAGTCGAAAGATATTAGAGCATTTTAACAATAAAAATGCTCAGGCGGCATAACGCGAAGCGCCGCCCGCCCCGCAGGCGTAGACGAAACTTGCTTTCGCCGTTAAGCGCCGGAGGAGGCGTCTCAAAATCAAATTGCCTCAGAACGTCCGGGCTTTGAAACAGTTGCCGAGGCACTGAAATTGACGAAGGCGATTTTGGCCAGGGCAATCGAGTGAAGATGACAATATATTGAAATACCAAGATAATTTTTTAAGGTGCTCATTTAAAAATCCTTGTTATTTCAAGCTGTTATCGTTATTCATTCGATTGCCTTGCGATTTTGGCGAAACGCTATGGACCGGCGGGGGCATTCCTGCTATGTCCTTTTCGTGTCGAAATTTCCGATCAGTATATTGTGCAGATTTTTATGCGGAAATCTGCAAGCGCCGGAGGATGCATCCCAAAATTAAATTGCCGTAGAGCATTTTAACAATGAAAATGCTCCGGGGCGTGAGCGCGAAGCGCCGCCGTCCGCTCCGCAGGCGCAGGCGCAGGCGAAACCGTGTTTTGCCGTTAAGCGCCGGAAGAGGCGTCCCAAAATCAAATTGCCTTAAAGGAGGCCACAATGGCTGAACAAGAAGGAGCTAAAAGAGGACGGTTCATGGGTTGGTATTTCGGGGTCAATCTGCTGACCCGCATTCTGATCGGCCTGCTGCTCGGTGCGCTGGTGGGCCTGTTTCTGGCCTTCAATCCGGGCGCGGCCGGACCGTATGTAGCGTACACCAAATTTTTTGGAGATATTTTCATAAGGCTGCTGCGCATGATCGTCGTACCGGTTATTTTCTTTTCACTCATAACCGGGGCCTCCAGCATCACGCCTCATCAACTCGGCCGGGTCGGCCTGAAAACCTTGGCCTATTACCTGGGCACCACGGCGGTCGCCGTGTTCATAGCCCTGATTCTGGCCGATATTTTTAATCCGGGTTCCGGGTTGAATATTGCCGGCAGCGCCGGCGTCCAGGGCAAGAGCGCGGCCCAGACATCCCTGGCTCAGGTGCTGCTGAACATTGTACCCATGAATCCCGTGGAATCCCTGGCCAAGGGCGATGTGTTGCCGATTATTTTCTTTGCCCTGATCTTCGGCATCGGTCTTTCCACCCTGCGAGACTCCGGCAACGCCGACATCGCCAAATACGCCGACGGCCTTTTCCACATCTGCTCCACCATCGCCGAGGTCATGTACAAACTGGTGGGAGGCATCATGCAGTACGCTCCCATCGGCGTCTTCGTACTCATATCCATCGTTTTCGCCCAGCAGGGACCCAAGGTCATCGGGCCGCTCGTCTTTGTCACCCTGCTCTGCTACATCGGCTTCGCCGCCCATGTCTGCTTGGTGTACGGCGGCATTCTGCGCATTTGCGGCCTGAGTTTCACTAAGTTCTTACGCGGCGTACACGAGGCTTCGATCACCGCCTTTGTGACCCGCTCTTCCAGTGCCACCTTACCCATTTCCATGCGCGTATCCGAGGAAAATCTGGGCGTTTCCCGTTCCATCACCTCCTTTTCCCTGCCCATAGGCGCGACGGTGAACATGGACGGCACGTCCATATACTTGGCCATCTGCGCCTGCTTTATTGCCAATGTCGTGGGAGCGCCGCTGGGCTTTGAGCAACAGGCGACGCTGGTCGTTCTGGCTACGCTGGCGTCCGTGGGCACGGCCGGGGTTCCCGGTGCCGGAGCGATCATGATGCTCATGGTGCTGGAGGCCGTCGGCCTGCCCGTGACCGCCGAATCGCCCGTGGCCGCCGCTTACGCCATGATACTGGGCATTGACGCTCTGCTGGACATGGGACGCACCTGCCTGAACGTGACCGGCGATGTTGCTGGAGTCGTGGTTGTCGGGAAAAGCGAAAAGCAGCTTGATGCGGGCAAGTGGTAATTTCAAACGGGATAGTTGCCCGCCGGCAACTATCCCGCAACAGGGCTTTGAGGCAAAAACCTGCATAGCGGATACACTGTTTCAAAGCTGATCTGCCCCGGCGACAAAGCTCTCCAATTCCGTCAGCAAGGACATGGGCACGCGCAGGTCGCCCCGCCCCCTGCCCAGAGCGACATCTTTTTTGTTCTCCCCGTGATAATCGGAGCCTCCGGTCAGGAGCAGCCCGTGCTTGCGGGCCAGTTCAAGGCATATCCGCGTCTGCTCCGGATTATGGTCGCTGTGGTAAGCTTCCAGGGCGGTCAACCCCCAAGGGCGGAATTCGTCGAGAATTCCGTCCAGTTCGGAGCGGGTCATGGAAGGGGAAAGAAAGGGGTGGGCCAGGGAAACAACGGGACTTTCCCGCCGGAGCATGCCTATGCCCTCATCCGGGGCGGACAGGCTGCGCGGGACATAGGCCGGGCGTCCGCGGCCGAGGAAGCGGTCAAAGGCTTCCCTGCCGTCGGCAACGTAACCGGCCGCAATGAGGGCGGCGGCCATATGCGGGCGTCCGACGGCGCTTCCGCCGGCCTGCCAGCGCACGTCTTCCGGGTCCAGATGCAGACCCAGCGCGGTAAGTCCGTCCAGAACGGCCCGGTTGCGCGCATCGCGCCGCGCTCTGATCCCGGCCAGGGATTTTTCCAGCGTCGGGGACGACATGGGAAAAAAAAGGCCGAGAATGTGCAGTTCCCTTTCACCCCGGCGTACCGCGATCTCCGCGCCGGGAACGAATTTCAGGCCCAGGCGCGCGGATTCGGCGGCGGCTTCAGCCAATCCTTCCGTGCTGTCGTGGTCCGTCAGGGCCAGCGCCGCCAAACCGTGCGCCGCCGCCTTGCGCGCCAGTTCCGCCGGACTGTCCGTGCCGTCCGAGGCGGAACTGTGCGTGTGCAGATCTATGCTGCGTTCGTGCATACGGCTTTTATTATCCTTTTTAAGGGGAAAGACAATGGATAAGGAATTACTCGACCTGCTTGTCTGCCCGGTCTGCCGCGCCCCCCTTGAAGAAGTGCGGCGCGGAGCGGACGAGGGCCTGTTCTGCGCGGTCTGTGCGGCGGTCTATCCCGTGCGCGACGATATCCCGGTCCTGCTGGCGGAAGAGGCCGTGCCCCATGCGCTTTGGCGGGAACAGGGCAATGCCTGCAGCCGGGACTGATTTCTCCCGGCCTCCTCAGCTCCGTACAATCGGCATAAACGTCAACTTACCGGGAAAAGGGAGTGCAGGGGCCTCAGGCCCGTGACGGGGGAGTCAGAGGGGGCGGAACTCCTTCTGAAATAAAATCATCATCTCCCCAATCGGAACAGGAGCAGGAATTACGGGCAGGGCGGGCGCTTGTGCCGTTTCCGCTCCGGCAGGAATTCGCGCAGGCGATCCATGACCTCTTCCAAGTTGAGTGGCTTGCCCACATGCCCGTTCATGCCTGCGGCCAGACAGTGGTCTATGTCTTCGCGGAAGACGTTGGCCGTCATGGCGATGATCGGAATTGCGGCCGCCTCGGGGACATCCATGGCCCGGATGCGCCGGGAAGCTTCGTGTCCGTCCATTTCCGGCATCTGCACGTCCATGAAAATCAGGTCGTACCTGTCCGGAGTTTCGCTGAACCTGCGCACGGCTTCCGCGCCGTTCACCGCGCAGTCTATCTCCACCCCTGTCGGCTCCAGCAGGGCAAGCACGATCTCCCTGTTGATCTCCACATCCTCGGCAAGCAGTATGCGGCAGCCCTCGAAACAATCCCCGGCCCCGGAGGACGGCGTCTGCTCCGCATGCGGCAGGCTCGAGCCGAGGCATTTGTTGATGCTGTCAGCAACGCTCGAGGGGAAAATAGGCTTGGAGATGCATTCGGCGACGCCTGCCTCCCCGGCCCCGTTTGCCGCCGTACCCCATTCGGCGGCGGACATCATGACGACGGGGGCTTTGCCGGGTTCCTGTATCCGGCGGACGGCATCCGGGCCGCTCATCGTCCGCCGGTCCACAAAATACAGGTCGTAAGGGCCGTTGCGTTCTATCAGTTCCAGGGCTTCATCAACTCCTGAGGCCGATGCGCAGGACACGCCGAGGCAGTGGAGAATGCTTTCGAGGTAGTTTACGTTTTCCCGGTCTTCGTCCACCGCCAGGATACGGATGTCGCGCCGCACGAGGCCGGGGTTCAGCAGGCTGCCGCCGTCTTCCGCGCCGCGTTCGGCCCGTATGGTGAAGGCAAAGGTGGAGCCTTTCCCCGGCTCGGATTCCACCCATATTGTCCCGCCCATCATTTCCACAATGCGTTTGGATATGGTCAGCCCCAGGCCCGTGCCGCCGAAACGGCGGGAGATGCCGCTGTCGGCCTGCTGAAAAGCGTTGAACAGGCGGGCTTGCTGTTCCTCGCTGATGCCTATCCCCGTATCCCGCACTTCCATCCGCAGGACGCACACGCCGTTTTCCTCGTGCTGCAGGCGCACGTCCAGGCGCACCGCACCCTGTTCCGGCGTGAATTTCACGGCATTGGACAGCAGGTTGGCAAGCACCTGCGCCAGACGTTGGTCGTCGCCGATCAGCGTGCACGGCATCCTGTCGTCGATATGCACGGTAAAGGCAAGTTGTTTTTCATCCACGCGGAAATTGACGACATTGACCACTTTCTGCAACATTTTCTCAACATTGAATTCCGCGTACGCAAGGTCGAATTTGCCGGATTCGATCTTGGAGATGTCCAGAATATCGTTGATGACGCCGAGCAGGTGCGTGGAAGCTTCCCCGATTTTACGCAGACAATAGTCCTTTCTCCCTACATCGGACGAGGCTTCGGCAATGGCGGTCATGCCGATGACGGCGTTCAGCGGCGTGCGCATTTCGTGGCTCATGTTGGAGAGGAAGTCGCTTTTGGCCCGGCTTGCCGTTTCAGCGGCCTCCCGCAATGCTGCCAGATGCGCGTTCTGCTCCGTGATCTGCTCGAAAGGCATGGCGATGATGCCTCCGGCGGCGACGGCGGCCAAGGTGCCGAGGGCGAGAAAAAGCACGGCCGACAAGAGCAGGTAATGCACAATGCTCGCGGTAGGGCTTTCGTCTATGAGCGCGACGACACCCAGTATCCAGCCGTCGGAGCCGATGATGGGCGAGTACGCGCAGACGCGGACTGCGCCCTCGAAGTAGTAGGTCCCCGTCCCCGCCGTGTTGCCGTGGATCACCGACTTGAAAAATTCACCCGTTTCCCGCGCGTGGGACAGAGGATCAGGGTCGGCCATGCCGACATCGATGAGGTTGAGGCGGTCCTCCACCATGCCCGCACGGGTATTGGAAATCATGGTCCCTTCGGCGTCGATTATGAAAATGTTGCCGGACTGCCATATCCTGAACTCGGCGACAAGGTGGTTCAAATAGTCGCCCGGCAGGGAGGCGACCAGAATGCGGGAGTCCATCGGCACACAGACGCGCAGGACGAGTTGCCCGTTTTTCGCCCTTTCGGTGCTGCTGATGACCTGCCGGCCGGCAAATGCCTGCAGGGCGGGGGCGCTACGAGCGAAGTCGTCGTCCGGCACCGCATCGCCGTAACCGGCCAGGACGCCCTTGCCGTCCATGACAGCCAGGGAAAGATAGCCGCGTTCCCGCGCCTGCTCTTCCAAAGCCGAGCGCAACATGCCCGCGTCCCCCCTCCGCGCCTGCAGGGTATCCTGCCGGGCCGCCCGCAGGCAGACCTCGGCCGCGTCGACAGCTTCCGCCTTGAGCATATGCAGCTCCGAGGCGACCATTTTGACGGCGATTTTGCTGATCACCGTCATGTCGTCGGCTATGGTCTGCACGAAATGCCGCCGGCCGGCATAGATGCTGAAGCCGGTGCCGATGACGGAGATCGCCGCCGTGATGCAGATGATGATGACCGTGACCTTGACGCGTACCGACATCAGCGGACTTCTCCCTGGGCCGGGGCGTATGCCGCATGCCGTCCGCAAAACGGGTCGTCCGGGGTGCATGCCGCGTCCAGAGCGCACGCGGTCTTCAGGGCGGAGAGGCAGGATTCCACGGCGTGCACGCGGTGTATGCGCGCGCCGCGTTGCAGCAGCAGGGCCGAAAGCGCGGCGGCCGCCGCATCCCTTTTCTCCGTCGGCAGGCCTGTCAGGGCGCCGAGAAGTCCCTTGCGCGAAATGCCTATGTACAAGGGCCGGCCGAGGGCGGCGAAACGCGGCAGGGAGGCCAGGATGCGCAAGGCTTGGGCATCGCTTTTGCCGAAGCCTATGCAGGGGTCGAGACACACGCATTCTTCCGGCAGCCCGGCCTTGACCAGAGCCGTCAGACGGGCGGTGAACCAGTCCAGCAGGATCTCGACCGCATCGCCGGGACACGCGTATCCCCGCATGTTTTCCGGCGGGACGGGACAATGGCCCAGAACATAGGCGGGCTTGTATGTTGCCAGAACCTCGTCCATGCCCGGATCATAAGCGCCGCCGGAAATGTCGTTGATCATGTCCACAGGCGGCGTTCCTGCATGCGGCGCATGCGCTTCCAAGGCGCGGGCGGCGGTCCGCGCCCGCCGGGTGTCTATGGAAACGCGGAACGGGGGCGCATCGGCCGCGCTTCGCATGGACAATACGCCGTCCAAGACGGGGGAAAGGCGTCGCCATTCCTCGTCAGGACCGATATCCGCCGCGCCGGGGCGGGTGGATTCCGCGCCTATATCCAGTATATGCGCGCCCTCGCGCACAAGTTGCCGCGCCCGCTCCGCGGCGCGGCCGGGGTCGGACCAGCGTCCGCCGTCGGAAAAAGAATCCGGAGTTATGTTGAGTATCCCGGCGACCAGAAAAAGCTCGGTGCAAAGCGTTCCGCCTCCGGTCAGGCGGAGGATTTCCCGCTGTTTCGCCGTTCCCGCCGCAACGGCCCCCGATGCCTCTGCAACCATGAGCGTCTCCCCCCGTAGTGATCTGGATATAGCAAAGGACGGACAACGGCAAGAACAAATTGCGGCGCTTCGTCCGACCATAATCCGCCACGCCTCTTTTCCGGCCATTCTGAGCGTAGTATGCCGTAAGCGTAAAATGCGGTAATCGGTCTTGAGTTCTGGGGCCCCCCCCCCCCCCCCCGGGGCGCGGGGGCGGGGGGCGGGGGGGGCGCGCGCGGGGGGCGCGGC
>JAISRC010000060.1 GCA_031273845.1 Desulfovibrio sp. | reverse complement strand
CCCACCCCCCCCCCCCCACCTCCTCTCCCTCGCGGGCGGGGGGGGGCGCGCCCCCCCCCCCGAGCTGTCTTGATGTCGGCTGTGGGACTGGCTCTTTCGCCATAAGTGCGGCCTACTTTTATCAATGTCGTTCAACAGGAATTGATTTTAATGAAAAAGTAATTGCACGTGCCAAGGAGAATGCGCTACTTTTGAATCTGGATTGTGATTTTCAAACGCAAGATTTATTTACATGGAACCCAGAGGAGAAATTTTCCATCGTATCATCGCAGGGCGTATTGCATCACACATATAACTGTCATGCTGCAGTACGTAAGGTTTTACGGGATTTTGTCGCTGATGGCGGGTATGCGTGTATCGGGCTGTATCATAAATACGGCAGAAAGCCTTTTTTGGAACATTTTCAAGACCTGCGCAAAAGAGGATGGGATGAGGAAAAACTCTACACTGAATACCGCAGATTGAATTCGCGTATGAAAGATGAAACGCGACTGCGATCCTGGTTCCGCGACCAGGTGCTGCACCCGCATGAGACTCAGCACACTCTGGCTGAATTCACGGATATCATCACTGCGGAACATTGTCGCTTGGTTTCTACGTCAATCAACCGCTTTGCTCCGATTGATGATATGGCGACAATATTGGATATGGAAGCGGATTTTGAAAACATCGGCAGGGAGCGATTGCTTCAAGGGCGATATTACCCAGGCTATTTTGTGTTTTTGGTCCAAAAAAAATTTTAGGAGATATCTCATGAACTGGCTTACGTTGAATGATCAGGAAAGATTATGTTGCTATGCAAATGAAATTTGCAAAAAATCCGATTTGCCCGATTTATTCACGACAACTGAAGCGGACAGCTATTTCACATCTGTTGCTGTCAGGCGCGGCAATACCATTCCAGACATAATGCGCTATGAGCCAGTGACCATTCGCGGCCTGCGGGACAAGTTAAACCAGCTATGGGAACATTCTGATTTACCAGAAAAAAAGTTGATAATTGATATTGTCGCTGTGGCTGCCCTGAAAAACGAGCCATTCCCGATTGATCATGACCGCCGCTTGAATGAATGGAAATTGGCTGTAGAAGGATTTGAAGTCAACCATTGCCTTAGAACGGAAGATAGTAATTGGGGAGCGAATACAAGAGAGAAGACATCAGACGATGACCCTTTAGCATCTGTTCTTGTTTATGAGTTTTAACAACTTTATTGAACACCGAATTGCAGCGTTGAATAGGCTTAAATAATTAAGTAAGTGATAAATTTACCCCATCCTCCCGTGCAGTAAGTATCCGTTATCGGTGCTTCACCCTTGCAACGGTGTTTTCATACATGCATAAAGACAAGTTATACCCATGCAACCTTTTCCGGTCGCGTTAATGATCGTAAAAATCAACTACTTCAAAGCATTCCAGAAAGTTATGCTCGTTATATGTGCAGACCAGCCCCCTGTACCGGTTCAATCCCTTGATCGGCTCGGCATAACCTTCCCCGACGGTTCTGTATTTTTTTAAAAAGCGGCATTTGTCGGATATAACCCTATCTATTGATACGTAGGCATTCACATTATGCAAAGGCGACCAGACTTCATAAAAGACAAGTTTCAGGTCAGCCACGTACCCCTGATGTTTTATCATTTCTTTCAAAAGTACAACAATATACTGATGGTCAGGGTGATTATCATGAATATGCGGCAGAAAAATATAATTGTAATCACAGACATTCACGCATTTCATGTATTCATTGAGCATGGTAGGATAAAATTCTCGGCACCTACCGTTTTCATAATATTCAAAGATAAAGGATCTGTTTACCCCTATTTCGGACATAATTGTAGTAAAATCATCAAACCTTACCCTGCTGTTCTCCTTAGGCGTTTGCCCTTGCCTGTGCATTCCGCTTGTTGCCAGACATAGAACGTCAAAATTTTTTGGATGCATGATCAGTGTCCCTCCGCAGCCGATCAGTTCATCGTCAGGATGCGGAGCGAGCAACAAACAGCGTTTTTCGTCGAAATTTATGCCGTGTATTGCACAGTAGTGTTTTTTTCTGAAATGGTCAATCAGGCTTTTGAGCATGTTACACCTTTTGATAAGAGTGTTTGCCGTAGAAAAGCGCGCTTCATTATATTTGATGCCGAAATTTAACTCATTTAGGGCATTTCAAAATTTAAAATGCGTAGGCAGCGTAAGCGTGAAGCACCGCCAGCCTCGCAGGTGTCGACGAAACTGTGTTTCGCTGTTAAACGCCGAAGATGACGTCTCAAAATCAAATTGCATCAGGAACAACAAACAGTACCGTTTCATTGTGCGTATTTGTTACGTTTTTCATATAGATAGAGCAGGCATCACCATACGCATCATGAATTATCTGTGACAGAACCCGCAGGTCGTCAGGGAGATGATAGACAGAAATCGCCAACTTTGGGCGCATTTTGCGCATTGTGCTTACAGCGCTGGTCAGTGCGCATCTTTCGGCACCTTCGATGTCCATTTTTATGAAATCAATATGACGCAGGTCGAAAGCCTCAACAAAGCCATCAATAGTACGTATGGCCGCAGGAGATACTTTTCCGTTGAACTCCATGCTGACTTCAGCATCTTCCACACCCAACCCTGCATGCACCGGATGAATTGCTCTGTATGGTGCGACATTACGCTGCAAATGCGAAAAATACCAGGCATGCGGCTCAAATGAGAATACTTTCCCTGCATCTCCGCAAAACCGGCTGAAGTAAATAGCTGTCTCACCAAAGCAGCCGCCCACATCAAAGACAACATCGCCCTCGGTAACTTCGCATTTCCCCGGCAAGCGGTACTGCTCTCGCAACCAGATTGTGACACATAATGACTCCCATTCATCAGTCATTGCTCCCTCGAGCATGGGGAGGCACCCCTTTACCGTATCTATTTGCTTTCTGGTTGCCTGAACAACACCCGTAGGAACCGGCATAGGAAAACACTCTTGAAATCCGGAAACAAGGAAAGGACGCGCTATCCTGCAACGAAACAGGTGATCAAAAGCAAGGCGGGATGATTCGTCTGCAAGACGTCTGTAAAAAACTTCCAAGGCCGCACTTTGCGATTTTATCTCTTCCAAGGATGCCAGAAACTCATGATAAGGATAGTGTATATTTTTGTTAAACGTTTGCAAGGTCATTAATTGTGCACCGCACAAACATATTATCTTACCCAGGAATGTGTCCTTATAATTACCGGAATCAATGATATTCTGCCAGTAGTCATCATATTTAGCTGCGGCTATAGCCGAAGCAATTTCGTCAGTAAGTACAATCATGTGTGGCGTTGAAACACTTTTCACAGCTTTCAATATATTCAATGTTTCACGCAGACAAATTTTATATGCAGGATATATCATCTTCAGGTAGCCTGAATTAGATACAAGACGCAATCCTCGTTTATACAATAAATCATTCACTTTCAAAATATCACGTACAATAAATTTCAACAACATTTTCTAAATCCATATACGCTTATAGCAACCGTATGTATCGTTCAAGGCCAAGGTTAAAGATAGGGCATCGCTGTTTATATAGTTACAGTTATAAATGGAGATCGCTGCACGAGTATGCTCTTCAATATCCTGGACAGGGTTATGTTTTGTCGCAAAAATTCCGCCGCACTCATGGACTTGTACAGCTCGGGCGTCCACGAGTTGTGCAGGCAGATAATCCCGCCGTCGCGGCTGGCCGCATCAACGGGATTGTTACCGAAATAAAAGGCGACATAGTTTTCTTCAAGGCTGAGGCTCCCGAAATCTCGGTTGAGTTCAGGAAAAGCATTGACGGCAATTTTGTCTATGGATTTGAATGCGGTGCCGCCGACAACCCGCAGAGGCCATTTGAGTATGGAGTTGCCCAGGAAATCCCAGCGTTCCATGCGTTGAGCCATAGGGAACTTGTGAAAAAATCGTAAATTTTTGTGATAGTATTTGTAAAGATTGACTTTAAGTTTTGCCGCTCGCTCCCATATGCGCAAAATTACAGCATGTTTCTGGGCAATGATAAACCCGATATGCGTTCCGAGCAAGGTGAATGCTGCATCGGAGCATAAAAGGTCATGTATTTTATCCGAAGTAACGATGGTGTCGGTATCAAACCACACTCCGCCCCAACGGTTCAGCACGGCACATCTTACTGCATCAGCCTGCTTGGGAAGCGTGAAATTCTCATACAGACTCTTGTCGTAGCAATTTTTGCCAAGCCATTGATCAAGGTTTGCGTAGTCAAGCATGACGACTTCATATTCCGGCAGGAATTTTTTCCACGTCAGCATGCACAGCTTCAAATAGCCGGGAATGCTTGTGCGCGGCTCCCAGAAGGTGAAGATTCTTTTTTCCATTATGTTTGAGTTCCGCTTACTGCAATAGTCAGCAAATATTAATTATACATCCAATCAATACACCTCACACAGCAACATTATGTCTGCGCAAATTCTGTCATCTATCCCCTTAAAAAAATTAAACTTGTAACCCAAATTTAAATCTTCAATAATTGGTTTTATTTTGTAAAAATCATCGTAATTATGATAGATGCTGAGGAGTAAAATGGGCTTTTGCGTTTTTATGGTTTCCAGTGCGCCTCGCAGGAAATTTTGCTCATATCCCTCAACGTCGACCTTGATCAAACCAACTTTTATGTTGTGCGTGGTAACGTAATTGTCCAAAGTGTCAATTTTGGTGTATTGCCCTTGTACGCTGTTTTCATTAAGAATTCGTGCAGCCGCATCAGCAGTTGCAGAGATTCTGCCTTCTCCTTCGGCAGCACCCAACGCAAAATTTTCTATAAATACCCCCCCCCCACCAGATAAATTGTTAATTTTCAATGTGTTACAAGCAATCTTGTAATTTTCATTATTGGGTTCAAACGAATAAATAGAGTTTACGGGACACAGATCGCGGAACACAAGAACAGAGTCGGCAATAAAACCGCCGACATCAATTATCGCTTTTTCATCTATGTTATTTAAGGTTTTCAATGTATTGACGCCATGCTGATATAGAAAAACTGATGCTTCAAAATTATTGCATGGCAACTTAAACTGTTTATATTCACAAATAGTCCCTAAAATTTTTATTTCATTAACAAACTTCGCGTAGTATGCATATTCGTGCATTTCTTCTTCATTATAAACTTCACTTAAATGTTTTGTAGATCGATCAGCAAAGCGGTTTAATCTGTCAAGAATCTTCGTTAAATTTCTCCGTGCGTTATCATTAAGACCGTGAAAAAGATTTAATACATTTTTATTATGGAGAGCGACACCTAGTTTATTTGCCGGAATGATAAATTGACTTATATATAAAATTTTATCTCGTCCAAATGAAGGCATCACTATATCTTGTGTCATTTGGTTGTATCCTTTAAAATCAAAGAAATTTCTAATTTCCTAAAATTTTATCTACTGGTCTTTTGTCAAAATTGCATCTCTGCGACATTGGGAATATACGTCATGTGCTCGCTTTCAATGCCGAAGATCGTTTGCCGGTGATTTTTGTCATGCCTATTTGGGGAACTGAAGGAACATCATTCATCATTCTGTTGAATCGCCGTACTGACGGTATCTTTCTTAATTCATTGGGGAATCCCCAATCACATCTAAGGAACCGAAAATGGCTGACAGTTAAGGACATAGGAGGAAGCCCACACAGTGTGGGCTGCTCAGTGCGAGCTAAGGAAGGCTCCTTATGAACCCTTTCCCTAGGAGCCTGCCGGACTTTGCCTTAAAATATTTATAACATACTGAAATTATTATATACGGCTTTCATTGATCGGATTTGCTATATATAAAAATATCAGTATGTTACAGAAAATACATGCTTAAAGTCCGACAGGCTCCTAGGTTGCGCACTGTGTTCAGGTTCAGCCTGACGGGGTAATCAAAAAATCGTCTCCGGTAATAAATGCGCGATAAGCGCTTGCGCGCCAGCATGACCGAATCGGTCTTTTCCGGATCCGGGCCACCCGGCGTCCACAAGGCGCGCGCCTCCGGCGGGTCGCCGCGCGCGGGCGCGCCCTGCGGTGGCAGCAGCGTCTTCCACCGCTCCATGACCCATTCGGACTTGGAAAAAAAACGATGCCCGCCGATGTCCATGCGGTTGCCCCTGTACACGACGGTCCGGGAAATGCCGCCCGGCTGCTTTTCCCGCTCAATGACCGACACCGAAAAACCCGGCTTCAGCGCCAGTTCACAGGCCGCTGTGAGCCCCGCCGGGCCGGCGCCGAGAATGACTATGTGCCGGAGGCCGGCATCGGGGGAAGACATCAGCGCATGAACTTGAGCAGGCCCTTGTCGTCGGACAGGATGACCCTGGTGTTTTCCTTGAAAGATTTGCGGTATATTTCCAGGCTCTTGTAGAATTCGTAAAATTCCGGGTCCTCGGCCAGGGCGGAAGCGTAAGTTTCCATAGCCCGCGCTTCGGCCCTGCCTCGGATGACTATGCCCTCACGGTTGGCCTGAGCCAGGATCACGTCGCGCTGCATTTCCGCCTCGGAACGGATGCGCCGGTCCTCGGATTCGCCTTCATAGCGGTATTTGTTGGCCATGCGCGTGCGTTCGGCGTTCATGCGGTTGATAATGGCCTGGCGGTTGGGCAGATCCGTGCGCTTGATGCGCACATCCACGATAGTCACCCCGTAATCATGGGCCTGGGCATCGGATTTTTTCAGCACCTCTTCCATGATGTCCGTGCGCTTGGAAAAGACGACCTCGTTCAGTTCGCGACTGCCTATGGCGGCGCGGAGCTGCGAATACACGATGTTGCGCAGGCGGTCGTCGGCCGTGTGCTCGGAACGCAGGGAGCGGTAAAAGGTCAGGGGATCGGTGATCTGCCAGCAGACATAGTTGTCTATTTCAAAGGCCTTGAGGTCTGAGGTAAGGCTTTCGGTCTTGGCGATTTCAAAAACCAGAATGCGGGTATCAAAGTACACCACGTTCTGGATGAAGGGGAGCTTGAAGTTCAGCCCCGGCTTGCGGGCCACGTTTTCCACGGATTCGCCGAGTTGGAGGACAAGGGCGCGCTCGCGTTCCCCGACGAAAAACACGCACTGGGAAAGAACTAGGATGAAGGCGGCCACGCCGGCCGCAAGGCTTATGAGTTTGCGCTGGTTCACTGCGCGCCTCCGTTCCGCGTTTTTTCCCGGCTTCCGGCGGCGCGCCCGTCCAGGTTCAGCAGGGGTAAAATGTTGCCCTCGGCATCCCTGGAAATGATGATTTTTTCCAGGCCGGTGGAGGAAAGCACATCGCCCATGGCCTCCAGATACATGCGCTTACGCGTCACGTCCCTGGCCTTGTTGTATTCCCTGACCGTGATGCGGAAGCGCTCTGCCTCGCCTTCAGCTGCCTGTTCCACCTGCCTGCCGTATGCCTCGGCGGCATTGAGCATGCCCTGGGCCGTGCCGTTGGCTACGGGAACGATTTTCATGCGGTAGGCCTCGGCCTCGTTGATGATCCGCACCCTGTCCTCGCGCGCGCTGGCTACGTCCTTGAACGCGGCTTCGACTTCCGGCGGCGGTTGCACGTCCAGAAGCTGCACGGTGTGAATGCGTACGCCTATGTTGTAGGGCGCAAGGATATTTTCCAGCACCTGCAGGGCCTGCACCTGGGTTTCGGCGCGTCCGGCGGTCAGAATGGAGTCTATGTTGCTGCGTCCGACGACCTCGCGCATGGCGGCCTCGGCTGCGAGTCTGATGGTGGTTTCGGGATCGCGTACCTTGAACAGGTAGTCGCGTGGCCGGCTGATGTTATATTGCACGTTGAAACGCATATGCACGATGTTTTCGTCGCCTGTGAACATGCTGGCTTCTTCGCCGGAATTGCGCGTTGAGCTTTTGGATCTGACGCCGCCGTCCGGCGTCTGGCCGATGACCACGGTACGCAGGGATTCGGCCGCGACGATTTCCGTCTCTTCCACGGGATAGGGCAGATGATAGTGCGGCCCGTCGCCGACCTCGCGGCTGTATTCGCCGAAACGCGTTATGACGCCGATTTCGCCGGGTCTGACGATGAAAATGCCCGAAGCCGCCCAGCCGACAAGGGCTACGGCGCAGATGATGCCGAGGGGCAGGCCCCCGCCGGTGAAACGCGAGAAAAAGTCGCCGACCTTGAAGTCGGAAAAGGGATTAGGTCCCCCGGGCATCCGCCCGCGGCCCGGCTTTTGCCGCTTTTCCTGAAGTTTTTCCCAATCCCAGTTCATCAAAAATTCCTTTATGGTCTGATTCGATTCCCGCTTCAAAACTGCGCCCCTGCAATATTGCAACGGCGGCGGCGCAAGCGTTGTCGCGCCTTGCCTCCCGAAATGTAAACTTTCCCTTCAGGAAGATTCCCGCTTGACTCCCGACCTTGCCGGGAGCAGATTCCCGCTCGCCCCGTCCTTTGGGGAAGGGCGATGCGCCCCGCTCCCGCCGCCGGATGCGGCTTGAAACATGGGTTCGGACAATAGGGCATAAGCAGGTTGCGGTCAAGGGCATCTTTTTTTACAATTTCTTAAGGCAATTTTGAAATGCTCCAAGGAGCTTCTTATGACTTTCAGCCCTGAGCCGGCCTTGGACCGCGACTCCTCGGTATGCATCCATACCGACGGGTCCTGTCTGGGGAACCCGGGACCGGGCGGCTGGGCCGCACGGCTGGCCTACGGGAACAAAGTCAGATACATTTCCGGCGGCTTCGCAGCGACCACCAACAACCGCATGGAATTGTACGCCGCCCTGTCCGCTCTGGAGAGCCTGACACGTCCCTGCCGCGTGGACCTGTACACCGATTCGCGCTACCTGCGCGATGCCGTGGAAAAGGGCTGGCTGGATTCCTGGCAGCGAAAAAACTGGAAAAAATCGGGCGGCGGCGATGTACTGAACCGCGACCTGTGGGAGCGTATGCTTCTTGTGCGTTCCCGGCATGACTTGCGTCTGCACTGGGTGGAAAGCCACGCTGGCCACGCTGAAAACGAGGAAGTGGACAGGCTGGCCCGCTTCGAAGCCCGCCGCGACGGTCTGCCGCCGGACCTCGGCCGGGTCCCGGCCGGCGAAGGGGTCAACCGGCGGCAGATGCCGGCCGAGGCGGATCAACTTTGAAACAGTATATCCGCTCCGCAGAGAATTGTCTGCCTCCCTGCTGCGAATCGGAGCAGATCAACTTTGAAAAAATGTACCCGCTCTGTAAGGTTTAGCCGGCAAACCCCTGCCGCGGGATTGGAGCATTGTGGGCTTTGCCCGCCGCAAGTGACTATCTCAGGTGTAAATGCTCGTAAGGAATTGAAAATGGACGATGACTCCGGAACATACGAACGCACCGCCCGCACCCTGCTGGAAAGCCTGCCCTACATGCGCAGGTTCAGCGGAGAAATTGTCGTCATCAAGTACGGCGGCCATGCCATGGTTGACGACACCCTGAAGCATTCCTTCGCCCGCAACGTGGCTCTGCTGAAATACGCCGGCGTACGCCCGGTCATCGTGCACGGAGGCGGCCCTCAGATCGGGAATATGCTGAAAAAGCTGCATATCGACTCTTCGTTCCATAAAGGATTGCGCATCACGGACGATGTGACCATGGACGTGGTGGAAATGGTCCTCGCCGGCCGGGTGAACAAGGAGATAGTCGGGCTGCTGAACCTGGCCGGAGCGCGGGCCGTGGGACTTTCCGGCAAGGACGGCCGTCTGCTGGAAGCGGAAAAGCTGGAACTGCCGGCCGACGGAGACAGGCCCGGGAACAGTGTCGATCTCGGCCGCGTAGGCCGCGTTGTGCGTGTGGATACCGAACTCCTGCGCACCCTGAGCGGCGCCGGCTATATCCCTGTTATCGCCCCCACCGGGGTGGACGCGGAAAACGGGACCTACAACATCAACGCCGACGATGCGGCTGCGGCGGTTGCCGCCGCCGTCAGGGCCAAGCGGCTTTTGCTGCTGACCGACGTGCCGGGGGTTCTGGACAAAAACGGCGCGCTCCTGCGTTCCCTGACGGCGCGTGAAGTGCACGGACTTATCGCCGGCTCCGTCATCAGCGGGGGCATGATCCCCAAGGTGGAATGCTGCCTTGAAGCCCTGAGCGGCGGGGTGGAAAAGGCCATGATAGTGGACGGGCGCGTGGAAAACTGCGTGCTTCTGGAGTTGTTCACCGATGCCGGCATAGGCAGCGAAATAACGGCCGATGTATCGGGCGCGGCCGATTTTTTCCCATGATGCGCGTTGCCGGTCAGAGACGTCCCGTAGGCGAGTAACGCGCCGCATCCTCGGCTATGGAGGCGGCCTTAAGCTCCGAGGCGGCAAGTTTGCCGTAAACGGAATCCGGAAATCCGGACGCTATTTCCGTAAGCATATTTTTCCAGGTTTCGGCATCGCCCTGGCTTTTGTGGATGCGGGCCATGCGGTAGCGCACGGCCAGACGCTCCGGATCATTTTCCGGCAGGCTGTTCAGGTAGCGCTCCGCATACTCCAGGGACTCGCGCAGACGGCCCGCGCTTTCCGTCACATCCATGAGCGAGGCCAACTGGGTGCGGATTTTGGCCGCGTCCGCCGGGTCGGACGCGCGCTGCATCTGCGTTTCCAGCCCGCTCAATGCCTCACGCCCGAGATGGTAGGCCTGTTCGAGCCGGCGCGCGCGTTCCGCGCCCATGGCCAGGAAAAAGGCGGCGTATGCCTGCTGGGCCGGCGACAGGGCACCGGAATCGTACAGCTTCTGCCAGAGTACCGCGGCGGCATCGCTTTCTCCCATGTTCTCCTCGGCCAGAGCCAGGGCGTAATCCAGTTGCCGCCTGCTCTCCGCAGGAAGGGTCCAGAATTCGACGCGCTTTGCCACTTCCCGCACCGAATTCCACTGCTCATATTGCAGATAGATGCTCAACACCATGCTCAGGGCCGTGTCGGAGTATCCGGGGATCATGTCGCCCAGGAAAAAAGGCTCGACCAGACGCAGGGCCTCGTCCGGCTTGCCCTGGCTCCTGTAACTCAGGGCTAGGGAAATGCGGCTCTCAGGGGTCATGGCCTCGGGCTCCCGGCGCACTATGGGATAGCGTTCCCACAGTTCCCGCAGCATGGTGCTCCGGCCTTCCGCCGCCCCTTCCGCCGCCAGCACGGCGAAGGTCTGCTGCGCTATCTCCCGCGCGCGGGGGGCCAGTTCGTGGTCCGGGTGCTTTTTCAAAAAGTCGCTGAGCAGTTCCAGAGTCCTGTCGTAATCCTTGTTCCAAAGATGCCACAGAGCCAGTTTCATTTCCGCGACCGGGACCAGGGAACTGTCCGGATGCTTTTCTATGATGGTCCGGTAGACTTCCTGCGGCCCGAGGCTGAAAGGGCCTTCAAATACTGTGAACATGCCGGCCACGGTCGGGTTGTCGTGAATGCCTTCCTCGGCCATGCGCATCATGGCCACCAACCCGCCGTCCTTGTCCGGATAGCGCAGGGCGCTTTCCAGATAGACTTCTCTGGCCGCCTTTTTTTCGCTTTTCCCGGCGTAAATGTCGCCTATGCGGGTCAGGATGATGTCCGACTCGTTCCCGTTCGGCTCCAGATTGATATACAGCCAGTAATTCTTCAGCGCTTCGTCCTTTCTGCCCATACGATAGGCCGTGTCCGCCGTCATGTTCAGGAAGGGCGGGTACTGGATGTAAAAACGCTCCCAGCGTCGGTTTATGTAGTCCACCACACTCCATGCCTGATCGTAATAACTCATGCGGTACAGGGATCGGGCCAGGCCTATGGCCGCCTCGCGCGTATAGCGGCTGTTGGGGTATTCCCGGATCAGGTGCTGGAACTGGTCCGCGGCCTTTTGCAGCTCGTTGCGCCCGTAATGGTAGTCGCCCCAGTAATAATGGCTGAGGGCCACGTTGTCCCTGTCCGGAAAGCGCCGGCGCAGCATGTTGAAATTCGCCTCGGCCTCGGCGGGGTTGTTCATGCGCAGGTTCAAGTAGCCCAGGCGCAAATATTCCGCGGAGTTCAGGCGCGAGTCCGGGTCATAGTTCACCGCCTGCACGGCCGCATCGTAGAGTTCCTGAAAATGCTCGGGGATATTGTCCTTGTGCAGGGCAAAGAGCGATTCCGAGCGGGCATGCAGCAGGTTCCCGCGCTGTTCCTTGTCCAGCGTCGCCTTTTCCAGTAAGAGATCGACCGCGGCCAGAGCTTCCTTGAACTCCCCGTTCCGCATGTGTTCCAGTATCTGCGGATGCAGAACGGAATACTCGGGCGGGGGTTCAATCGGATTGCCCTTTTCGTCCGTGTAGACGATGGCCTCGGTCTTGTCCTGAGGCTGTGTCGCAGGCTGTGTTGACGATTGCGCGGGTTGCGCCGGGGATTGTGTTGCGGGTTGCGCGCCTCCCGTCGGCGCGGCCTGAGGTTGCGGTGCGGGTTGCACAGATGCCTGGGCGTCCTGTGTCCGGGCGGCCTCTTCCGGCGTCTGTCCCGCGATGGGAGCCGGCACCGCTTCTGTCTCGACCGGGGATACGTCGCCTGTGTCCGAGGTTTCGCCCCGGTAAACGCCTGCGGCCATGTCTTCCGGGCCGCCGCTGTTGATATTGCCGGAGTATACGCTGCTCCCGGCGCGGACCCCCACTCCGGGGCGAGCGCTTTCTCCGCCCTGAACCTGAGCGGAAAACTGCGACCCCCTGTCCGGAAAAGGGACAGGTGCGGACGCCCGCTGTACCTGTCCCGCAGGAGGATCAGGCGTCTGTTGTCCTTGCCCCGCAGGAGGCGCGGGGGCCGTTTCGGGTTCCGGCAGAGGCGGCAGATAGAGCTGAAAGGGCTGCGTTGCATCGTTGCGCGTTTCTGTGCCCCCGGCGCCGGCGCGCGGCGGGGCGTTGCCGTCCGGGCCGGGCAGATCGGATCTGCGGGGCGCTTCCGTCAGGGGAGCTTCGCCCATGCTCGTGGCCCGGAGCGCATGTTCCGGGGTACCGAACAGGGCGGGCACCGGGGAAGAATTTGAGGAAGGGGCCGCTCCGGGCACTGGCTGGGCGGCGGGCACGCCCGCCGTCGAAACCGGAGTCGGCGTTGATTCCTGTGCCTGGGACCGGGCCTGGGTCTGCGCGGGCGGCGATGCGGCAGGCATCGGCGAGGGAAGCGGAACGGATGCAGCCGGGGCGGCCTGCGCGGTAGGCATCAAAGGAGGAGGCGGAACGGATGTCGCCGGAGCGACCGGGGTAGGCGAGGCGGCAGCGGCGGGGGGCGGCGCAATAGGGGGAATGTCCGGGGCAGGCGGTGTCCGGGGAGCCGGGGAGCTCTGCGTCCCGTTCCTTGTTGCGGCCCGTCTGGCCGATTCCTCAAGGAACCTGGATTGCGCGGCCTGTCCTTCAGGGTCCGCGATCAAGGCTTCGCTCGTGGCGTCCGGCGCGCTTATGGGTTGCAGTCCCCTGTCCGGCGCCAGTTCCGTCGCCGTTGCCGGGCCGGTGCGTTTCCAGCGCGCCCCCAGGGGGTTGGGGAAAAAGTCCACGATAAGCTCGGACGGGTTCTGCTTATCGACCACGAAACCGAATTCTGGAGTCCGGGTAACCAAGGCCAGCGCACGGCCCATGGGCAGCGTGTTCTTGAAGATTTTCGCGCCTTCCGGAGTCTCGTTGATCAGCAGGCCGGGGGGCAAGGCGGTGAAGGGGACGAGCACGGCGTCCGGCGCCACGCGGTCCACTCGCCCCGTCATGCCGTCGTCGGGATTGAGATGCAGGGTAACCCGTTCCCGGTCGGGCAGGGCCTTCCATTCCAGAGATGCCGCCCAGGCCGGTGCAGGCGGCAACGCTGCCGCCATGAAGAAAAGAAATGCGAGCGCCGGGGCGGCGGGCAAAAGAAGCGCCCGCAACAGGGAGATTCCGGCCGCCGTCGAAAGGCCCGACAACGCGGCCCCGAGGCGCAACGCTCCTTTGCCCGTGTGCGGCAGACGTTTTGTCATGCTCTTTTCCCTGCGGCGACCCGATCTGAAATCATTCCATGTTTCGCTTCTTCAGCTTTTCTATCAGCGTGGTGCGTTTGATGCCGAGTATTTCCGCCGCCTGATTCTTCACGCCCTGCGCCAGACTCAAGGCTTCCAGCAACAGTTTCTCTTCGGCCGTATCCATAAATTCCTTTAGTCCAAAGTTCCGTTCGCGCAGATCGGCCACGGTGGGCCATGCAAAACCCGCACGCGGCGCAGGCCCCTGCGGCGCATAGGTCGGCAGATCAACCACGTTGCCGGCCGCGGACAGAATTTTGTTCGGCAGATCCTCCGTGCAGATGCTGCCTCCGTCGCAAAGCACGGACAGGCGCTCGGCCAGATTTTCCAATTCGCGCACATTGCCCGGCCAAGGATAGGCCTCCAGTATCCGGCGCACTTCCGGGTTGATGCTCAGAACAGTACGCTTCTTTTTGGCGCAGAATCGACGGAGAAAATACTCCGTGAGCAGGATCACGTCTTCCCCACGCTCCCGCAAGGCAGGCAGGTGCAGGGGGATGACGTTCAGGCGGTAATACAAATCCTCGCGGAAACGCCCGGCCGCTACTTCTTCCTCAAGGTTCCTGTTGGTGGCGGCCACAACCCGCACGTCCACCTTTTTGGCTCCCAGTCCGCCTACGCGCTCTATCTCCCTCTCCTGCAGCACCCGCAGGATCTTGACCTGCAGAGGAAGGTCCATCTCGCCGATCTCGTCCAGAAAGACGGTGCCCCCTTCGGCCATCTCGAAACGCCCCGGACGCATGCGGATTGCGTGCGTGAACGCTCCCTTCTCATGCCCGAAAAGCTCCGATTCCAGAAGTTCCCTGGGAATGGCTCCGCAGTTGATGGGCACAAAGGCGTTGTCGCGGCGCGGGCTGAGCCGGTGCAGGGCGCGCACCAGCAGTTCTTTGCCTGTTCCCGATTCCCCTGTCACCAGTACCGTGCTGTCCGTCGGCGCTACCTTGCGCAGGGTGCGGAACACGTCCGCAAGCGAAGTGCTCTGCCCTATTATCCCGCTGTCCGTGAAATCCATCTTCCCTCCGCCCGGAAAATCCGGCTCGGCTCGCCAGCTTGCTTTATCGGTCCGTCAATTAAATGACGGATTGTCAAGTTCATGACAGCTTGTCAAGCAAGCGGCAAAATGTCAAGGCCGAATCCGCCCGATTGCCGAAACCGCAAGTTATCTTGATATTGCAGCGGATTGCCGGCGTGTTCGACTGCTCTGTTGGCATCAGTTTTTGAGAAAATTTCCGTAGTTTGACCGGAATTTCAGCATATTTCTCCTCATTTTCGCCCTTTTTCCTGAAAAAGGGCGCACCTATCCTCAGGCAGGTCGTAATGACCTGCCGGCTCGTACGCACATCAGCAAGTTCGC
>JAISRC010000133.1 GCA_031273845.1 Desulfovibrio sp. | reverse complement strand
GTATTTTCTGTAACATACTGATATTTTTATATATAGCAAATCCGATCAATGAAAGCCGTATATAATAATTTCAGTATGTTATAAATATTTTAAGGCAAAGTCCGACAGGCTCCTAGATGTGTCACTTTTGCATGCACATGGCGGGTCAAATTGCCATGTCGATTGACAAATTGTTCCGGCGTGCCGGCGCGGCGCACCTGTCGCGGCCTCTGTGATGCGCGATTTCTTCCGGAAAAAGATCGCCGGAAGCGTGTAAGTGACGCAAGAATTCGTTGTTCAGGCCGTGCCCGGAACAGGAAACGGTGAAACGGCCCCGCAAAGGGAAGGGCAACATGCCCATATCGCCGATGAAATCCAGAAGCTTGTGGCGTACGAATTCGTCCTCGTAACGTAGGCCGCCGGGATTGATCACCCCGGCATCGTCAAGGATTACGGCGTTATCCGGACTGCCGCCCAAGGCAAGCCCGGCTTTGTGCAGCATCTCCGCATCCCGCAGGAATCCGAAGGTTCGGGCGGCGGCAACGGCGAAAAAGTTCTCCGGGGTCAGGTCCAGGGTCATGCGGCGCGCGCCGATGGCCGGATGTGGGAAATCAATGGAATAATCCACGAAAAATCCGTCGTAAGCCTCGGCGCGGATCCATTTGCCTTCCCGCGCGAAACGGACCGGCCGCTTGATGCGCAACACCCTGCGTACGCCGGACTGTTTGCGTATCCCCGCCCTGGACAGCAGTCCGACAAAGGGTTCGGCGCTGCCGTCCATTATGGGAATTTCGCCGCCCTCAACGTCGATATGGATATTGTCTATGCCAAGGCCGCGCAGGGCGGCCATGAGATGCTCAACCGTGGCAACGGCACCGCCGTTGCCACGCAAGGTAGTCGCAAGACAGGCGGCCGTCACCGCATCGGGCGCGGGCCGTATGGCGGCTCGGGCGCCTTCGGGCGTGCGGACATGAAACACTATGCCCGCATTCTCGGCTGCCGGACGAAGCGCTATCCTCGCCTCCTTCCCGCTGTGCAACCCTATGCCGGAACACTGAACCCGCCGCATTATGGTTGTCTGACGCATGCATACCTCCGCTTGCCGGGCTTAATGCAAAAAACATTCCATATGTTATATATCTATATCTTGCCTGAATATATACTCTATTTTTTCAGTTGCGTTATGCTGCCGTGTTTTTTGGCACACAGTGCGTAGTTTAGGCACGTCTCAGGCCGTAGCATGCCCGTTGAGACGAAGTTGCGCCACACGTCCCGAGGCACGGGCGAACGCGCATTTCGCCGGCAACAGCATTTTACGCTTGACGGCAAGTTGCATTCAAACAAATTTGAATGCGGGACGCCGAAGTTTTTGAAAAACAGGCAAAGCCTGCTTTTTTCAAAGTTGATCTGCTCAAGCGCCGGGGGAGCGTTGCAAAATTATATTGCTTCATGGGCGCAGACGGCCTTCAAGAACCCTGCCCATGCCCGCGTGATCAGTATGCATGCGGGCTTCAAGCCAGGGGCTTTCGCGCAGCGCAGGCAGCAGGCGCTCACCCTGGTCATGGCCTGTCTCAAGCAGCAGAAGGCCGCCCGCTTTGAGCAGTTTTCCCGCTTGTTTTATAATGCTCAGGGCAGCTTCGGCGCCATCGACGTCTTTATCCGCGCCGGCCGCGAGGGTGGGCACCAGAGCGGCCTTCGGCTCATGCGCGCGGATTTCGCGAGGCAGGTGGGTGTATCCTTCAGCGCTTACATAGGGAGGGTTGCTCAGCAACAGGTTCAGGGATTTTTCCCGCAAGGGAGGGTTGTTGAAGTCGCAACGGAGCAGGGTGATGCGGCCGCATCCCAGAGCGCGGCAGTTCCGTGAGGCCGTGCGCAACGCGCCTTCGCTCATGTCGAGGGCCAGGCCCCTCCAGTTGTCGGGCAACTCCAGATCCAAGACTGCGGCAAGACAGCCGGAGCCTGTGCCGAAATCCGCAAAGAGCGCGTTGCGTGCCCCGCGCCGGCAACTTTCGGCTGCGGCCAGCGCGAGATCGACGAGCAGTTCGCTTTCTGGGCGCGGTATGAGCACATCGGGATTTACCAGGAAAGAACGTCCGTAAAATTCTTTTTTCCCTGTGATATAGGCGGTAGGTTCGCCGTTTGCGCGCCGTCTGATATAGGCGTCGGCCCTTGCCGAGCCGGCGGGGTCCATGCGGCACCGGGGCGACAGGATCAGCCTTTTGAGCAGTTCCGTCCTTTCCATGTCGCAGGCCGCGGCCAGAAGGACTTCCGCCGTCAGGCGGGGGCTGTCCGCTCCGGCATTTTCCAGAAAGCGCGCCGCGGCGACGAGAAAGAGCCGCTGTTCGCATTGTGCGCCGTCGTGCTCTACGGCCGGCGGGAAGTCATCCGGAGAATCCTGCAAGGCGCGGAGGTCAGAGCTCGGACTGAGCTTTGAGTCTTTCCGCCTGCGCGGCGGTGGTCAGAGCATCTATAATTTCCTGGAGATCGCCTTCCATGACCTGCTCTAATTTGTACAGGGTCAGGTTGACGCGGTGGTCTGTCACGCGGCCTTGGGGAAAATTATAGGTGCGGATACGCTCGGAACGGTCCCCGGAGCCGACTTGGGAACGGCGGTTTTCGGCCTGTTCGGAGTGCAGGCGGTCTTGTTCGGCCTGCAGGAGGCGCGAGCGGAGGACTTTCAGGGCCTTGGCCTTGTTTTTGTGCTGTGATTTTTCATCCTGGCAGGAAACAGTGATTCCGGTAGGAATGTGTGTTATGCGCACGGCCGAATCCGTAGTATTGACGCTTTGCCCTCCCGGCCCTGACGAGCGGTAGACGTCGAAGCGCAGGTCATCGGGTTTCAGGTCAACGTCCGCTTCTTCAGCTTCGGGCATGATGGCGACGGTTGCGGCGGAAGTGTGGATGCGTCCCTGGGATTCCGTGACCGGGACACGCTGCACCCTGTGCGCTCCGGACTCGTATTTGAGGTAACTGTAGGCTTTGTTGCCGCTCAGCAGGGCGATGATTTCCTTGTAACCGCCGGCGGTGGCCTCGCTCAGCCCCAGGATTTCCGCTTTCCAGCCGCGCCCTTCCGCATAGCGGGCGTACATGCGGAAAAGGTCTGCGGCAAAGAGAGCGGCTTCTTCTCCGCCGGTCCCGGCGCGGATTTCCAGAATGATGTTTTTATCGTCCAGCGGGTCCCCGGGGATGAGCAGGAGGGTCAATTCCTGTTCCAGCCGTGCCGCCTCGGGTTCCAGTTTTTTTATTTCCTCGCGGGCCATCTCCCGAATGGCGGCATCCCCGTCCTGAAGCAGGGAGGCGCTTTCCGCGATCTGGTTTTTTATCTCCCGGTATCTTCCGAAGATTTCCATGACTACTTTGAGGTCTGCATGGGCTTTGGTCAGCCTGCGGTAGCGCTCCTGGTCGGCCGGGGCTTCCGGTGCGGCAAGTTGCCGCTCCAGGTCTTCGTAAGTGCGTTTCAGGTTTTCCAGTTTCGCGAACATCAGACACCTCTGTGTTCTTTGCCGTTCAGATTCCGCCGTTTGTAGGGTGGGGTGATGATTTCGGCGTTTGCCGTGTCCCCTAGGGCTTCTTTGAGGGCCACCAGGGCAACTTCCAACTCAAGGTAGTCCGGTTCGCGGGTAGTGAGGAGTTGCAGGAGCATGCCCGGCCCGCGCGCGATCAGGCCGAGCGGGATGGAGCGTATCTCGGCGGCGGCGCGGATGGCCTCGTAAGCCAGGGCGCTTATGGGCACCATGAGCAGCAGTTTGAAAAGGATGACGAGCGCATGTTTGAGCAGGGCGGATTCCGGAGCCCATACGGACAGGAAGGCGGGCACAAGTACTGCATGCATCAGGATCGATATGGACAACACAAACAGCAGGAAGGTGGTCCCACAACGGGGGTGCAGGCGGCTGAACGCGGCGGCTGTTCCGGCGGTGACCGGGTTTTCGCCGTGTTCGTAGGCTAAAATGGCCTTGTGTTCGGCCCCGTGGTATTCGAAAACCCGGCGAATGTCCGGCACGCAGGAAATGCAGGCTATATAACCGATGAACATGATGAATTTCAGCAGCCCGTCCCAGAGGTGGAAAGACAGGCCTTCCACTTCGCCGGATATGGACAGGGCGTTTAACCCGAGGGTCAGCAGATGCGGCACGACCACAAACAGCAACAGGGCAAAGCCCACGGCTCCGACCAGCGCCAAGGCGATCTGCCGGCTTGTCAGGCGTTCTCCCGCCGCTTCGGCGGCCAGTTCCGCCGAGAGGCTGAGTGCCCTGATGCCGTTGATCATGGTGTCTACAAGCAGGGGGAAACCGCGCAACCAAGGTCTGGATGCAAGTCTCGCCTTGAAGCAACTGCGCCAAGGGCCGGTCAGGACGATGATTTCGCCGTCCTTTTTTCGTATCGCAATGGACAGGGCATCGCCGTTGCGCATCATTATGCCTTCCATGATCGCCTGCCCGCCAACGGCAAGGCTTTCCCGGCCGCAATCATCATCGCCAACGCGGCTTGCGGAAGAGGCCGGCGGGCCGGCGAAAAGGGGCGCGGAGCACTTGATGAAAGCGGCTGAAGGCAAATTCAGCTTCTTATTTTTGCAGGTTGGCGTATTTTTTACGGAAGCGATCTATGCGTCCGGCGGTATCCACGAAGCGTTGTTTGCCTGTATAGAAAGGATGGCAACGGGAGCATATTTCCATATGCACTTTTTCGCCTTTGGTGGAGAGGACTTCAATCTCATGGCCGCAGGCGCAGCTTATCACTGCCTTGTACAACTTCGGATGGATACCTTTTTTCACGGCTGAACTCCTGCTTGTCCGGGGGCTTCGGCGGCGGGGCGAACTTTTGCGGCACGGTCATACGGACGGGAGCGGTCCCGTCCGGGGCGCCTGTTCGGGCTTTTCCGCGATTACCCGGCAAATGTTTTGTCAAGCGTTGATTACTATACCCGCCGAAGAAATTTGACAAGAAAAATTGTAACCGCTCACAGGGTATCAGGAATGGATAAAAGTGGTATCGGAGCGTTGCCCTTGGAAGAAATTTTTGAAGGCATCTGCAACCACCGGATAGGTATGCACTTTTTGGATACGGCAGGTTTGCGGACGGAAAGAATGCATTCGACAAAGCGCTCACTTTTCTCGCGGCGTGTACCGAAATTGCGCTTGCGCCAAATCACGGTGAAGCGAAGCATGCGTTCGGTGTGGTTGTTGGTCGGACCAATCCCTTCTTCTTGCAGAGAGGTCCAGAGACAATCCATCTCTTTCGTCAAATGACGCACAAGACCACCGACCTCATCCTTGCGACCCTTGTACATGCCGAAAATATGCATCAATCGTGCGTAAAACATATTCCATTCCCCTCGGGACGGAGAGAGGTGGTCCCCAAAAAAAATTGGACAGGTGTGATAGCTTCACCTCAACGAAAGGAGCATCCATATGTCCAAGCGAAAAAATCACTCCCCGGTATTTAAGATCAAGGTTGCCTTGGCGGCGCATTCCGGCGAAAAGACCATTGTCGAACTGAGTTTCGAATTCGGTGTGCACCAGACCCAGATTCATCGATGGGTCAAGCAACTCTAGGAGTCTGTCGGACAATCAACAATCTTTCCGAGCAATAAGGCATAAAGTTTGGAGAACAGACAAGGAATTGACGTAAATAGACGCCGAAGGATGTCTGCAAGAGCCACTTGGTCTT
>JAISRC010000132.1 GCA_031273845.1 Desulfovibrio sp. | reverse complement strand
AATATTTATAACATACTGAAATTATTATATACGGCTTTCATTGATCGGATTTGCTATATATAAAAATATCAGTATGTTACAGAAAATACATGCTTAAAGTCCGACAAACTCCTAGGATAATTTGATTTTGAGACGCTTCCTTCGGCGCGTCATGTACCCCCGGCAAAGCCGGGGGCTTGTATTGTGAGCCGCTCAAAGCGGCTTTAAGAACCGCCTAAAAGTGAGATGCCCTTCTTCAATTCCCGCTTCAAGAACCGCGTCCTCAGCTCTTCATCCCCCATTTCCGTATCGTCCTGTTTTCAATAGAGGTGAACAGAATATTTTCCACAACCACCCCGATAAGAATTATGGTGATAAGCCCCGCAAAAACCATGGCGATATCCAGTTGGTTTTTCTTTTCATAAATAAACCAGCCCAGCCCGCCGGAACCGGAACTGACCCCGAAGACCAGTTCCGAAGCGATGAGCGTGCGCCAGGAAAAGGCCCAGCCCACACGCAGGCCGGTCAGGATGCCGGGCAGCGCGGCAGGGACCAGCAGCCGGAACACATAGGAAAGCCCCTTCAATTCCAGGTTGCGGCCCGCCATGCGCAGGGTTTTGCTCACGCCTGTGAACCCCGAATAGATGTTCAGGGTGATGGGCCAGGTCACCGAATGAATGATGACGAACATGATGCTCGGATAACCGAGCCCGAACCAAAGCAGGGCCAAGGGCAGAAGAGCGATGGCCGGTAAGAGGTTGAACATCCCCGTGCACACTTCCAGAAAGTCCGATCCGATGCGCGAGGAAAGGGCGAAGAGCGTGATCAGGCCGGAGAGGATTACCCCGGCGGCATAGGACACGCCGAGCACCCGTAGCGAAGTGCCCACGGCGACCGGGAGCTCAAAGCTCAGCACGGCTTCCCGCAACGCTTCCAATGACGCTGTAAATGAAGGAAGCATCAATGCATTATCCAACCATACGGAATAGACCTGCCAGAGAAGCGCCATACATGCCAGAATGACGGTCTTGCGCACGGCCGTGACGTTCCACAGCCGTTCAGGGACGGAAAGCTCGACGAGCGGTTCGTCCATTTTTTCCGGCCGGATCACTTCCCGCACATATTCTTCGCGGGGGACCGCGTTTTGCCGATTGTCCGCCCTGTCCACGGCAAGCCTTTGTTTTTACGGCCTCCGGCCCTTCTTGAAACAATTCAACATTGAAACTCCGCTTCGCCGTAATCCGTCATGTCTCTTGTCCTGTCATTCTGCGCGTAGCGAAAAATCCATCTTTTTGATTTTTTTTTAAGATAGATTTTTCACTGCGCTCCGCTCAGTATAACAATGCGGCAACAGTTGCAAGCTCTCGGTTGTGCCTCGGAACAATAAGGCACGGCAGATCATGGAGGAAGCGTCTCAAAATCAAATTGCCTTAACATGATGTCAAATGACATAGTCGGGATTGCTTTTATACAGGATACGGGAGATCCGCTCCCGCAACGTTGCGGCCTTCGCATTCTCCGGCCCCGCGCCGAGTACTCCGTTGAGTTCGGCCACGATCTGTCCCGGATGCGGGGAAAACATGACGATGCGGGTACCTAGGGTCAGGGCTTCCTCAATGGAATGGGTGACGAAAAGGAGCGTAAACCCGGCATCCGCCCACAAGCCCAAAAGTTCGTCCTGCATTTTTCTGCGCGTGATGGCGTCGAGAGAGGCAAAGGGCTCGTCCATCAGGATCACAGCCGAACGTAACGCCAGACATCGGGCAATGGCCACTCGCTGCTTCATGCCGCCCGACAGTTCATGAGGATATGCATCGCCGAAGCCGGTGAGATTCACCAGATCAAGCAGATGCGCGGCTTCTTCCCGTGCTTCTTTTGCGGACACTGTCCCGGCGGCCCGGACGGCTAAGGAAATATTTTCCAGAGCCGTTTTCCAGGGGAAAAGCTGGTCGAATTCTTGAAATACCATGCCCCTGTCCGCGCCGGGTCCGGTAACGGGCACGCCCTTGAGGCGGATCGACCCGCCCGCTGGCCTGATAAAACCGCCCACGGCCTTGAGAATGGTTGATTTGCCGCATCCCGAAGGCCCAAGCAGGATGAGGCGGTCCGCCTGCCGGACCTGGAAACTCACATCATACGCGGCGGTCACCAGATGGCGCGGCGTTTTGTATTGCAGGGTAAGGCCGCTGACGTCGAGCAGGGGCTCGGCCGCGTCTTGTATCCGGCTCACGGCAAATCTTCCTTTCCGCTCGGCCCGGTCGGGCGCGCCAACATCCGGTCGGGTAGGGATCAACTGCCTTGCTCGGCATGGACCACCGGGAAAAACAAATCCTTCCAGGTGGACGGTTTGGTTTTGACGGCTTTGACTGCGTACAGGAAGTCGGCAAAGACCATGGTTTTGAGCGGCGTACTGGAATATCCCACGCGCGGATTGTTGATGATCGCCACCAGATCCGCAACGGACTCCTTGGATTTGGCCGAAGCGATATACAGCTTCGCCGCTTCTTCCTTGTTGCCCTCGATCCAGTTCACGGCTTCTTTCAGCGCAAGGGCCACGATGTCGGCCAGTACGCGGTTCTTGGTGTAGAAATCCTCGGTACCGGCCAGCACCTGACTGGTGAACCTGCCTTTCAGCACGTCATAGCCGTCCAGCACGGTATGGATGCCGGGATGCTTGAGTTCCTCAAAGGCAAAGGGGTCCTGGGTAAAGTGCGCGGTGATCTCGGATTTCCGGGACACCAGCGCGATGAGGGCATCCGGATGCTTGGCCGTGACGGTGATATTGTCGTACTTTTCGTAGTTCTCAATGCCGAATTCTTCGGCCGCCGCCATCTGGAGGATCAGGGACTGAAGCGAAACCTTGACCGCGGGCAGCGCAATACGGTCTTTGTCCGTAAAATCCCTTATGGATTTCACGGCGGGATTGTTGGAGTTGAGGACCGGCGGGAAATCGGCGAAGGCGGCGAGTGCCTTGGCCTTGCCTCCCGTCTTCTCCCACAGCCGGATAAAAGGAGGCACGCCGAGAGCAATCAGGTCCACGCTTCCCGACAGCAGCGCGTCATTGGCCGCCGCGCCCCCCCCCAAGGTCACCCACTGGACTTTCAGATCCCTGATGCCCGCCTCGCCGGCTTTTTTCTCTATGCTTTTCTGCTGTTCGGCGACAATAAGAGGCAGATAGTTGATGCCGTACTGCTTGCTGATGCGCAGTTCCGCGGCCCGGACCGGAAACGCCGTTGTCAGGATGAGGCCGAGGACGATTCCAAGCAGCGCAAGATAGACGGCAGGACCCATGGTCAGAATGTGAGGGGGTGTGACCAGGGATGCATGTTTCACGGCGTCCGGCCGTTCCTGCGGGATGCGGCCGGGAGAGGAGTCGTCGAAAAAGGCATATGCGTTGCGGTTCATGGGCTGCTCCTTTCACTGTCGGGATAAATGATTTTTTCGTTATCTTTTTTTGTATCGTTAAGAAGTGAGGAGAAAATAAGGAAATACTAATTTCGCATATCGTTATGCAGGATAAGTAGTGGCACGCACCGGCCGGTTCGTCTAGGAGTTTGTCGGACTTTAAGCATGTATTTTCTGTAACATACTGATATTTTTATATATAGCAAATCCGATCAATGAAAGCCGTATATAATAATTTCAGTATGTTATAAATATTTTA
>JAISRC010000131.1 GCA_031273845.1 Desulfovibrio sp. | reverse complement strand
TTACCTGCTTAAATAACTTCCCGGGCCCCGGGGCCGGCCGCCCCGAACAAAGTGTGGGCGAAAAAATTTGAGCACCCCCCCCCCCCCCCCCCCCCGGTCTGGGGAATCTGAGGAGGCGTATGCGCGAAGCGCCGCCGCCCGCCCCGCAGGCGTAGGCGAGACCGCATTTCATCGTTAAGCGCCGGAAGATGCGTCTCAAAATCAAATTGCTGCTTAGAGAAATAAATCGGTGCTTCCCAAAATTAATTTGCTTTTCATGACAAAAAGTTGAAAAAGTGCTTTACAAAAAAAAATACAAGGGGTAGGTTGACACCACGACAAATATCCCCCCGTGTTTCGTCCGACGCCGCAGGAGTCAGCCCCGCATGGACAACATGATCAGTCTGGACCACAGCATCTTCATCCAACTGGCAAATTTTCTTGTCACCGTAGTCGTTCTCAATTACCTGCTCGTCAGGCCGGTGCGCCGGCAACTGGCCGAGCGCAAAAACCTGACGGAAAAGTTTGTGTCGGAAGCCAAAGGCTTTGCCGACCGGGCCGCCGAAAAGCTGTCCGGCTATGAGGCGGCGCTGGCCGAGGCGCGCGCCGAGGCCATACGCGCCCGCGAAAAAGTAAAAGCCGAAGGCGAAGCCTTGGAACGGGAAATGATCAAGACGGCCAATGACACGGCGGCCGGCTTTCTGCTCTCGTCGCGCCGGGTATGCGCTTCGGAGAGCAAGGCCGCGGCGGACACGCTTCTGGCCGGGGCGGACAGATTCGCCTCTTTGGCCGTGCAGAAAATTCTCGAGTGACGTTTTCCGCCCCCCCCGGCGGCATCCGGAGTGTGTCATGTCCCGATTGAAAATATGTTGCGCCGTTCTTTGCATGCTGTCGCTTTCCGCCCTGCCGGCTTTGGCCGAAGCCGGCGGTGAAGCCCATGGTGAATGGGGCAACACGGCTTGGCGGGTCGTCAACCTCATCCTCTTCATTCTGCTCATCCGCCATTTTTTCGGCAAGAAAATCATAGCCTTTTTCAAAGACCGCACCACCGGCATAGCCACGGAACTGTCTTCCCTTGAAGCCGGAAAGGCCGAGGCCGAGCGGAAACTGGCAGACGTGGAAAAACGCATCGCCGGGCTGGAAGCGGAGCGCCGCGCGCTCATGGCCGAATACAGGGCCCAAGGCGAGAGCCTGCGGACCGCGATAGTCGCTGAGGCGGAAGAAGAAGCGAAGCGCATAGCGGTCAGGGCCAGAGCCACAGCCGAAAATGAAATCGCGGTCGCCGTCATGGCCGTGCGCGCCGAACTGGCCGAAAAAGTCGCGGCCGAGGCGGAAAAAATGCTTGCGGAACGGCTTACGCCGAGTGATCATGTCCAACTCGTCGATAAATATCTGGCAAAGGTGGTGTTCCATTGAGAGGCAGCATCGCGGCCCGCAGATACGCGCGGGCGCTTTTCTCTCTGGGCAGGGAAAAAGGCCTGTCTGAACTGGAAGGGTACGCCGCGGCGCTGGACTCGGTGAGCGCGGCACTGGGCGAATCGCCCGAACTGCGTAACCTGTTCGGAAACCCGGTGATCAGTGCGGCGGAAAAGATAGCGGTCATAGACAAGCTTGCGGGCAAACTGAAGGTGTCCGGCGCGGTCCTGAATTTTTGCCGGCTTATGGCCGACAAAAAGCGCCTGCCCGAACTCCCGGCTGCTGCTGCTGCGTTCAACGCCCTTCTGGATGTGGAAAAAGGCGTGGCGCGCGGCGAGATATACACGGCAACGGAACTTGACGAGGCCGAGAAAACGAAACTGGTCGGGGAACTCGGCAAAAAAACCGGTCGGATACCGGCGCTTGAATTCCGCGTGGATCCCTTGATTCTCGGCGGCGTGGTTCTGAAGATCGGAGATCTGGTCATGGACGCGAGCCTGCGCGCGCAATTGTCCATCCTCAAAGACACCATCAAGAAGGGTGAGTTGGATCATGCAGATTAAAGCGGAAGAAATCGGCAAAATCATTGAAAGCCAGATAAAAAATTATTCCCGGCGCGTGGAAATGAGCGAAACCGGGACCGTGCTCTATGTCGGCGACGGCATTGCGCGGGTTTACGGGGTCGGCAACGCCATGTCCATGGAACTCCTGGAGTTCCCCGACGGCCTGATGGGCATGGTGCTGAATCTGGAGGAGGACAACGTGGGCGCTGCCCTGCTCGGTGAGGCGGGCAACCTGAAGGAAGGCGACCCGGTCAAACGTACCGGCCGCATCTTTTCCGTGCCCGTCGGCGACTCGGTCATGGGCCGGGTGCTCGATCCTCTGGGTCGTCCCATGGACGGTCTGGGACCGCTGGGACAATGTGAAATGCGGCCCGTGGAAATAAAAGCCCCGGGCATCATCGCCAGAAAATCCGTGCACGAACCCATGCCGACCGGCCTCAAGGCCATCGACGCCATGACGCCCATAGGACGCGGGCAGCGTGAACTGATCATCGGGGACCGCCAGACCGGTAAAACGGCCGTGTGTATCGATGCCGTACTGGCGCAGAAAAACACGGACATTCATTGCTTTTATGTGGCCATAGGCCAGAAAAAGTCCACCGTGGCCCTGGTGGCGGACATCCTGCGCAAATACGGGGCCATGGATTACACGACGATCATTTCGGCTACGGCTTCCGACCCGGCCCCCCTGCAGTACATTGCCCCCTATTCCGGCTGCGCCATGGCGGAACACTACCGGGACAACGGCAAACATGCTCTGATCATATACGACGACCTGTCCAAGCAAGCTACCGCATACCGCCAGATGTCCCTGCTTCTGCGCCGGCCTCCGGGGCGCGAAGCCTTCCCCGGCGATGTTTTTTACCTGCATTCCCGCCTGCTGGAGCGCTCGGCCAAGATGAGCGACGAGGAGGGTGCCGGCTCCCTGACCGCCCTGCCGATCATTGAAACCCAGGCAGGCGACGTTTCGGCATATATACCGACCAATGTCATTTCCATCACCGACGGACAGGTCTATCTGGAACCCGATCTGTTCAACGCGGGCATACGCCCGGCCGTGAACGTGGGACTTTCCGTGTCCCGTGTCGGCGGAGCGGCGCAGGTCAAGGCCATGAAACAGGTCGCGGGCACATTGCGCCTGGATCTGGCGCAATATCGCGAACTGGCGGCTTTCGCCCAGTTCGGTTCCGATCTGGACAAATCCACGCTGCAGAAGCTCAACCGCGGCGCGCGTCTGGTGGAATTGCTCAAGCAGCCGCAGTATTCGCCCATGGAAGATTATGAACAGGTGGTTTCCCTTTACGCTGCCGTAAACGGTTTCATGGACGAGATAGCCGTGGAGTCGGTCGGTCCCTTTGAAAAGGGGTTGCTGGAATTTCTGGCCGCCTCCAGACCCGATGTGCTCAAGGATATCAAAGAAAAGAAGGCGTTGGATTCGGCGCTTGAAAAACGTCTGCAGGAAGCCGTCCGGGAATTCGGACGGACCTTTGCGGCTTAGGGATCGGGGAGGCGCGGATGGCTTCTCTGAAAGACGTCAGGCTCAAGATCGCCGGGGTCCGGAAAACCCGGCAGATCACCAAGGCCATGTATATGGTCGCCTCCGCAAAATTGCGGAGCGCGCAACTGAGGATTGAGCGTTTCCGCCCCTATGCCGATAAATTCTCGGAAATGCTCGTTTCTCTGCGCGGAACGGCCGAAGACGCGGCCCATCCCCTGCTTGCCGAGCGTCCCGAGCCTGCAAGCGTAGGCATAGTGATCGCCACTTCGGATCGCGGACTGTGCGGCAGCTTCAATGCCGGCATCATCACCGCGGCCCTCAAGTTCGCGGAGGAAAACAGGGCCGCCGGCCGGCAGGTCAGGTTCTACTGTCTGGGTCGCAAATGCTGCGACGCCGTCCGGACCCGCGGCGGTGAAACGGCCATGGCCGTGATCGGGCGGATGAACGCCGTGGATTTCCCCTTGGCATCCGAGGTCGGCGTTGCGATCATGGAGGATTTTTTGAACGGGCATGTGGACGAAGTTCATATGTTTTACGGGGAATTCATAAGCCTTGCCCGGCAGCGGCCGGCGGGCATAAAGCTGTTGCCCGCGGGCGGCGGGGCCTCCGGGCCGGAAGACGCTGGAGCGGCAGAGGACTATATTTATGAGCCGGCGGCCGGGGTCCTTCTGGGAGAACTTCTGCCCAGGTATGTCAAAGCCCAGGTCTACCGGGGGCTTCTGGACACCGCGGCGGGGGAGAACGCTGCACGCATGCAGGCCATGGACAACGCCACGCGCAACTGCGACGACATGGCCGATGCCCTGACCCTGCTTTTCAACAAAACGCGACAAGCCGGCATCACCAACGAATTGATAGACATCGTGGGCGGCGTCGAAGCGCTCAAAGGATAACCTGAGCATTTCAAAGTGGAAAATGCTCAGGCGGCGTCAGCGCAAAGCGCTGCCGCCCGCACCGCAGGCTTAAGCGAAACCGCGTTTCGCCGTCAAGCGCCGGCGGAGGCGTCTCAAAATCAAATTGCTTTAAGGGAGCACAAGGGACATGAGCGAAAACACCGGTAAAATCGTGCAGGTCATAAGCGCAGTTGTAGACGTGGAGTTTCCGTCGGGCAAGCTCCCCAATATTTTCACGGCGCTGAAAATAACCAATCCGAACAACGCCGATGCGCCGGATCTGATCTGTGAAGTCGCCCAGCACCTCGGAGACAACGTGGTCCGCACGATAGCCATGGACACCACGGACGGTCTGGTGCGCGGGTTGCCCGTTGTAGATACCGGCGCTCCGATAAAGGCCCCCGTCGGCAAGGCCTCCCTCGGCCGGATCATCAACGTGGTGGGCCGTCCGGTGGACGAACTGGGTCCGGTTGAAGCGGAAAAATATATGCCGATACACCGTCCCGCTCCTGCGTTTACGGAACAGAACACCAAGGTGGAGTTGCTGGAAACGGGCATCAAGGTGGTGGATCTGCTGATACCTTTCCCCAAGGGCGGCAAGATGGGTCTTTTCGGCGGGGCGGGGGTCGGCAAGACTGTAATCCTGATGGAAATGATCAACAACATCGCCAGACAGCACGGCGGGTTGTCGGTTTTTGCCGGCGTCGGAGAGAGAACGCGCGAAGGCAACGACCTTTATCATGAATTCAAGGATGCGGGCATTCTGGAAAAGGCGGCCCTTGTTTACGGGCAAATGAACGAGTCTCCGGGGGCGCGCGCCCGCGTGGCCCTGACCGCCCTCACCTGTGCGGAATATTTCCGGGATGAGGAGGGGCAGGACGTGTTGCTGTTCATAGACAACATTTTCCGCTTCACCCAGGCGGGTTCGGAGGTTTCCGCCCTGCTCGGGCGCATGCCCTCCGCCGTCGGCTACCAGCCCACGCTGGGCACGGACCTCGGTTCCCTGGAGGAACGGATCACGTCCACGCAAAAGGGTTCCATTACCTCGGTACAGGCCATCTATGTGCCTGCCGACGACCTGACGGACCCGGCGCCGGCCACCACCTTTTCGCATCTGGACGGAACGCTGGTGCTCTCGCGCCAGATTGCCGAACTCGGCATTTATCCGGCCGTGGACCCGCTGGACTCCACCTCACGCATCCTTGACCCCCAGGTCGTGGGACAGGAACACTACAGCACGGCGCGCGGGGTACAGCAGATCCTGCAAAAATACAAGGATCTGCAGGATATCATCGCCATTCTGGGCATGGACGAGCTTTCGGACGACGACAAGCTTACCGTTGCGCGCGCCCGCCGCATCCAGCGTTTTCTTTCCCAGCCTTTCCACGTGGCCGAGGTATTTACCGGCACCCCCGGCCAGTATGTGAAACTGGAAGACACCATCAAGGCTTTCCGCGCCATCCTGAACGGCGATTACGACCACATGAGCGAATCGGATTTCTATATGGTCGGCCCGATAGAAACGGCTGAAGAAAAATACAAGAAACGCATTGCGGAACAATAAGGCGGCATCATGGCTTCGCTCAGACTGGATATAGTCACTCCCGACAAGCTCGTGCTGGGCAGAGAGGTTGATTATGTGGGCGCGCCGGGACTGGAGGGCGAATTCGGCGTTCTGCCCGGTCATATACCCCTGCTGGCGGCTCTTACGGCTGGGCGTCTGTTCTACAAGGCGGACGGGCGGACGAACTGGGTCTTCGTATCCGGCGGTTTCGCCGAGGTTTCGGGAGACAAGGTGACCATATTAGCCGAAAGCGCTGAAGAAGCGGATAAAATTGACTTCGACCGGGCGGAGCAGGCACTCAGGCGCGCACAGGAGCGCGTGGAATCGAAAGCATCCGATATCGACATGTATCGCGCCCAACTGGCTCTGGCGCGGGCTGTTGCGCGCCTGTCGCTACGCGGACGCTGAGGCGCGCATGCCGGCTTGGATTGTTGTCGGTGTGTATTTTCTCGTGCCGATTCTGGCTTGGCGTCGAACTCGGGAAATGCCCGGAGCGACAAAAACCGAGAACCGCGTGAAAAAGTGCGGCAACGCCTGTCTGGCTTGGGGCGTCATCGGAGTCATTCTGGCCTCCTTGGCGGCGTTGCAGCTTCTTTATGTACGTGTCAGCCCGGAAACACAACGTACATGGACGGAACATTTTTTTGATATGTGGCTTTTCTGGGCCGTACCGCTGGGTGTGGGTCTGGCGATCAAGGTCGGACAGACCGCGCGGGAGAAACAGAAGAAGCAACGGCCTGACGAGGCGTGAAGCAAGCGGATTGCACGGCATTTCAAAATGGAAGATGCTCCGGCAGCGCAAATTATGAAGCGCCGTCGGGGCATTTTTGTTTCATTCGCAAAACACGTCGGCAGTGGGATGATTAGTTCTATGCGGCCGAAATCATGAGATAATCCGCGGCAAGATCCATAAAATAGCGGGCATGTTCCTGCAGGGCGGGGTCTGTGACATCCATGCCTATCATGGCGTAGGCCGTACTGATCAGACGCTTGCGCCGGCCGAGTTCGGCCAGGCGTTTTTCCACCCGGTTTTCCTGAAGGCAGGATTCCATGGCCGCCGTTATTGTTGCCGCTCTGTGTCGATCCAGATGGCTGCCCAAGACTAGTTCCTGCCCTGCGCGGGCCACGCGGGCGAGTTTTTCCGGGTCGGCCGTAGCGCGGGCAGCCTCGGCGGCCGCCCCCCGCCAGTCATTGCGAACATACACGGGCAGTATGTTTTCGCCTTCCTCGAACAGTTCCCGCATAGCCGGGTCTCCCCGTTCGGTCAGCAAAGCCGCCCCGCAGGCCATAGCTTCAAAACAGCGGGCGTTGATCTCGGAAAAAGCCGTCTGGTTCAGGACGATGCGCGAACGCCCGTAGACTTCGGGGTATGGGCCTGAAGACAGGACAAGAGGGTGGAGCGATTTGAAGTTTCGCAGAAACATCGCTCTGTCCGGATTGTTTCTATGGCCTACATTGCCGACAAAGGACACCGGAACGTTGCGGGGCGCTCCACATTGCGAGATGCAGGACGAATAAGCGAAAAGCGGCAGCCAGAACGTGGGAACCCCGCATTCGGCAATGGCTCCGGCGTGATCTTTCTGGGCTGCGAACACCGTGTCGAAGGCATTGGCATAGGGCAGATGCCAATGATTGCACCAGGTATCCACGGAATAAAGCGCCGAAGCGCAGGGCAGTTCCTCAATATGATGAAAATAAGGCAAGTTGCCGGAATCGCATAAGAAAGCGAAATCAGGCACAAAGCCGGCGGAACACGCGCGGTCGTAAACGGCGAGGGCGTTGTACGGCCTGTCTATGCGGATATCGCAGTCCTGCCGGTAGCCGGCGCTGATCACGATATGACCCAGGGATCTGAAGGCGGGCACGAGAGCGGAAGCGTCAAGGTTCAGGATTTTCATGCGGCACAGTCTCCGGCCCGCAATGCGGGCGCTTGCCGGAGGGAAAAAATTTCCCCTTGCGGGCCTTTAATCCGGATACGATTCAAGTTCCGTGCCGCTCGCGGCGCGGAGCTTTGGATACGGCTTTACTCGGATATATTATATAATATATTGATATTATATAATTTATTAAAAAAGAATACGGCAAAATCAACACGTCATTGACAAACATAGTGATACAGCGTATGTGCATAGCCGGCAACGGATACAAGTTAGCTTCTTTCGGCAGCTTTAAAAAATCTCAGACTCAAAGTCAGAGTCATAATACGAACAGCTACGCAATCAGGAACTACCATGTTTAAAAACTTAAGCCTACAAACCAAAATATTCTCTCTTGTTTCGGCTGCTGTTATTATATCTTTTTTAGCACTTACAATGATCGTTTCCAATAAAACCTTCGAAATGGCTAAGAAGGATGCTTTCAGTCTGGCACAGGAAACAGCTGATAAATATAAAAATGAAATTAAAGCGGAATTACAGGGTGCAAGAATAACATCTGAAACGCTCTCTACAGTGTTTGAAACATTAAAAGATCACGATCTTACAGACAGAAAAATGATGAATGATATCCTGAAGAATACCCTTGCAAAAAAGGAATATATCACCGCATTTTGTATTGCCTATGATCCTGACGCTCTGGATGGCAAGGACAAGCAATTCGCCGGAGAAAAACCGGCCTACGACGATACCGGACGCTATGCCCCGTATTGGAATAAACTCGGTGGCAATATCGCTGTTGAGCCTTTATATGATATAGATATTGCAGACTGGTATATTGTTCCCAAAAATACAAAAAAAGAATATATTACCGACCCATATCCTTATGAGGTACAAGGGCACCATGTCATGTTGGCCAGCATGATCTTTCCAATTATCCATAAAGATAAATTTATCGGAATTATATCTTCCGATTTCGTCCTTGATAAACTGCAGGAAATGATTTCAAAAGTAAATCCTCACGGACAGGAAGGATATACGGGCATTTTCTCAAATGCGGGCGTTATTGTGGCACATCCCGATAAACAATATCTGGGGAAAGACTTAACGGAAGTGTCGGCTTATGAAATGCTGACATCCGATCATAAGCATAGTAAAGAACAAATAAGCTATGCGACTGAATATCTGGCTGAAAATCCCGTCCAGGACAAAACCGATGAAGACCAACTCACAACATATGAAAATAATAAGAAATTTATTGATACCTTGAAAAAGTACGCGGAAGACCCGACAGAAACCGGGCCGGATCTGTCGGCGCTGACACCGGGGATGGCCAAGGCAATGCTCAAAGCGGATCCGACCCGATTGCAGTTTGCAACAGACGCGAAAGAAGCCGTGAAAAACGGTGAAATCTATATTGCAAGCAGTGAAGACTATTATACTGTATATATGCCGATCAAATTCAGCGATGTTACAAAACCCTGGTCGGTCGCCGTAAGCATTCCCATGACCAAGATTCTGGATAACGCCGACGGCATCCGAAATTACGTTATCCTGGCTTCCGCAATCGCAGTATGCGTCATCGCATTCATACTTTATATAATAGCCAAAAATATCTCAAGGCCCATACTCATGCTGTCGGAGACCGCCAAAATTTTGGGTGAAGGAAATTTCGGCACTGAAGTACCCCTGATTCAAAGCAACGATGAAATCGGCGCTTTGTCGAAGGCCTTCAAGTTTATGGCTGAAAAAATCAATGACTTGATCAGGGAAATGCAGAACTATGCCAGGGCACTTGAGGAAAAAAATATATATTTAAACAGATTGAATGAATTAAAAGATGAATTCCTGGCAAATACCTCCCATGAGCTGAGAACGCCGATCAACGGCATCATCGGCATTGTCGAGTCCATGATAGACGGCGCGACCGGGCCGCTCAGCAACGAGCAAAAATATAATCTGGCGATTGTGTCCAACAGCGGCAAGCGACTTTCCAATATGATCAATGACATACTGGATTTCACCAAACTGAAAAACAAAGAAATTGTATTGCAGATCAAGCCTGTCGATCTGAAAACAGTTGTCGATACGGTTATGATTTTGTCAAAGCCCCTGATAAAAGGGAAAGAGCTCGCGCTGGTCAACGCAATCGACGAATCCCTCCCGGCAATCAATGCGGATGAAAACAGAATTCAGCAGATATTATACAATCTGATCGGGAATGCCGTTAAGTTCACCGAAAAAGGAAGCATCCGCGTCTCCGCCGAAGTTGTCGGCGATCAGGTCGCGGTTTCTGTCGCGGATACGGGTATCGGTATTCCGGAGGACAAATTCGACAGAATCTTCGAGTCCTTCGAGCAGGCCGACGGGTCTACGGCGCGGGAATACGGCGGCACAGGCCTGGGCTTGTCGATAAGCAAAAAGATTGTCGAATTGCACGGCGGAATGATACGCGTTGCCTCAAAGTTCGGTGAAGGGTCGAAATTCACCTTTACAATGCCGGCGACAAACGTAAAATCTGAAAATGTTGTGCTGAGCGACAGGCCAAGCTCAATTATAGACATGGAAGATTTTGCCGCGAACGATGCGGTAACGGAACCCACGCAGGATACGGCGGGCACAGAAGGGGGTTACAGGGTACTTGTCGTTGATGACGAACCCGTCAATATTCAGGTCTTGAAAAATCTTCTGTCGGTATGTCATTACTCTGTGTCCAAAGCATATAACGGCCTGGAGGCTCTTGATCTGATAGCAAAGGGGGAAAAATTCGATATAGTCCTTCTGGACATCATGATGCCCAGAATGTCGGGATATGAGGTCTGCCGGCGCTTGAGAGAGGAATACTCGCTGTTTGATCTGCCCATACTGATGCTGACGGCGAAAAATCAGATTCAGGACGTTGTGTCGGGATTTCAGTCCGGCGCAAACGATTATATCCAGAAACCCTTTGATAAGGAAGAATTGCTGGCGCGCGTAAAGACGCTCCTTGAACTGAAGAGCGCGGTGACGGCGTCTATGGCCGCGAACAAGGTCAAAAGCGCCTTCCTGGCCAATATGAGCCATGAGATCCGCACGCCGTTGAACGCCGTCATCGGGCTGACTCATCTGCTGCTCAACACCCCTCTGGAGGACAAGCAGCGGGATTATACGGAAAAAATGCGCCGCGCCGCTTCGGTCTTGCTCGGCATAGTCAACGATATCCTTGATTTTTCCAAAGTTGATGCCGGCAAGATGACCCTGGAACGCATCCCCTTTGATATACGGAGGATTTTTGACGACATCGCGGTTTTTTTTCAGGAGGAGAGTTCCAGTTCCGGCATAGCCCTCCGCCTCGACACGGACCCCGCCCTTCCCCTCGTCCTCCTGGGAGACCCCTTGCGGCTGCACCAGATATTCATCAATCTGGTTAATAACGCCTTCAAATTTACCGAAAAAGGTACCGTTACAGTCCGCGCCGCCGTATCCGGGCGCGGGCGGGGCGATGTGACCGTGAACTTTGCGGTGGAGGACACGGGCATCGGCATGAGCCGGGAGCAGGCGGGTAATATTTTCGCCGCCTTTACCCAGGCGGACAACTCCGTCACCCGCAAATACGGCGGCACCGGCCTCGGTCTGACCATCACCCGGCAGATGATTGAGCTGATGGGCGGGGAAATCGCCGTTTCCAGCGAAGAAGGCAAGGGCACCGTCTTCAGTTTTTCCTGCGTATTCCCGCTTGTCGATGCGCTCTCCGCGCCGGACGCGCTTCGAGATGAGGCGGCGGTGAACGCGTCTCGGGGAGAATCGCTTGCGGCGGGCGAAGAAAAAGAGGACGCCGGCGATGAAAACGCCGTTTTGCGCGGCATGCGCGTCCTGCTGGTGGAAGACAATGAGATCAACAGGGAGATCGCCGAGGAATTGCTGAACGCCGTGGACATTGCGGTCAGCACGGCGGAAAACGGCAAGGAAGCCCTGGAACGGATCGAGGAGGCGGCCCGCGCCGGCGCAAGCCCCCCCTTTGACCTTGTGCTGATGGACCTGCAGATGCCGGTTATGGACGGCTATACGGCCGCAAAAACCATCATGGACAAGCCTGAATACGGAGACATGCCGATCTTTGCCATGACGGCCCATGCCTTTGCCGAGGAAAAAGAGCATTGTCTTGCTCTGGGCATGAAGGGACATTTGACCAAACCCATTGACGTGGAAGTATTCTACAGGATGCTGCGGGAAAGTGCCGCCTCCCGGACGCCGGGCGGTTGCGGATGAGGACGGCGGCCTTCTCCCCGCCGGCCGCGGGCGAGGCGGCGAATACCCTGTACCTCGGCGATAATCTGGAGATACTGCGCACCCTCATTCCTGAAAAGTCCGCGGACCTGATTTATCTTGACCCGCCTTTCAACAGCGCCGGAAAATACGCCCTTGCCGCCGGGAACGGGAACGGCGCGCGGCCCGTTGTGTTCACGGATTCATGGCGCTGGAGCGAGCAGGCGGAGCGGGATTTTCAGGCAATGCTTGAGGAAAAGGGTGCCGCAGCGGAAACCGCGCGAGCCCTGCGTTCTTTTTTGCATGAAAGCGGCCTCGCGGCCTATCTGTTTATGGCCGCCCGCCGTCTGCTTGCCCTGCGCGAAATCCTGAAGCCGACAGGCAGCCTGTATCTGCACTGTGACCCCACGGCCGGCCATTACCTGAAAATTGTCGCGGACAGCGTCTTCGGGCTTAAGAATTTCAGGAATGAAATAATCTGGCATTACACGGGCGGGGGGCGCTCCAAAAGCCGTTTTTCCCGCAAGCATGACTGCATTTATCTGTATGCGGACGGCAAGCAACAGTATTTCAACCCGGATCCCATACGGATCCCGTACAAGCTGACGAGCGGGTACGCCAAGAGCGGCATCACAAGCAGGGCGGGCAGGCGTTATCTGCCCGATCCGCGGGGTACGCCGCCCGACGATGTGTGGGATATCCCCATCATCAACCCCCTGTCGCGGGAAAGGATCGGGTACCCGACGCAAAAACCGCCGGCACTGCTGGAAAGGATAATTCAGGCCTCAAGCGCCGAGGGAGACACGGTTCTGGATCCCTTTTGCGGCAGCGGGACAACGCTGCGTGCCGCGCAGAAACTGGGGCGCCGCTGGATAGGCATAGACAACGCGCCTCTTGCCGTGGAATATAGCGCGAGGCGTCTGCGGGAGGCTTTTCCGGGCATGCGCTTCGCGTTGCGCAATGCGTCCGGCAACGAACTCTTTCCTGAAACAGGAGTGCAGGCGCTATGCTGACATCTTTGCTCGCTGTCAGCATAGGAGCTTCACTCGGTGCGATTCTCCGCTGGTTCCTTGGACTGGCGTTGAATGCCGCGTTTCCTCTCATCCCGCTCGGCACCTTGGCCGCAAACCTGATAGGCGGTTACGGCGCGGGCATTGCAATCGGCGCCACCGGGCATCTTCCCGCTTCGGGGCCTGAGCGCCTGCTGATCATGACGGGATTTCTCGGCTCCCTGACGACCTTCTCAGCTTTTTCGGGGGAGGTTGTCCTGCTCCTGCAACAGCAACGCCTGCTTCCAGCCGCGGCGACCGTTGCGTTGCATGTCTGCGGCTCATTGACCATGACCATTCTCGGATTGGAAACGTTTGCGTTCGTCAGGAACTTATTTCGATAAAATATTCCGTTTTATGGGGGTATATTTTATTGTAATTTGCAATAAAATCAAGCTGATAATAGTTATTTTTATCGCGGTCACGCTGGCGCACTCTCAAGCCTCCCTACTGAGCTCCCGACCGGCTTGCGGGCTTGCTATATGAAAGAGGCGCTGTCGACAACGGCGGGTTGCCCTGACAGGGAGATTTCGCGTCATTGACAAAGTGTACGCCGCACGGTAAGGGAACGGCCTCACGAACGCGGAACATGGTGCACGGAACACGGCACACGGGTTACAACAGCCGAAAAGCGGCAGGCAGAATTTTCTTGAAAAGACTAAACCCGCCGAATTCAGAAACACCCGCGCAGGGCCGGCGTTCCGCTCAGGTTCCCTTGCGGCGCCCCGTGCACTTATTGAAATATGCATTGAAAAGTCAATTTTTCAATGCGGGATCGTCAGCCGGACAATGCAGTTTCCGGCTGACTCACGCCGCTTCGCGGCACGCCGGCCTGACGCCCGGTGTTCAGATTTCTACGCGGAAATCCATAGAAGCGCCTGAACGGGACCGATTGATGAACGGCAACTGGATAGCTCTGCACACTGTCCCCCGCGAAGGGGAAAAACTTGTTTTCAAGGATCAGGGCATCTGGCGCGGTCCTCTCGACGAGTTCGGCATAAACTGCATGATACCGGAGGACATCACCGCGGAAATTTTCGTTCTTCCGCATGACGAAGGGGTCCTCTTCCGCGGCAGGATCACAGGCCGCGTCACCCTCCCCTGCGACCGTTGCGGTGATGTTGCGCAGGCGGATATCGACCACACCTTCGACGATTTTGAACCCTACCCCGCCGGGGCTGAGATAGTGCTCCCGACCGCGGCAAAAGATGCCGGCCCGCAACAGCGATCCGCGCCGCGCAAGGGAAAAAAAGGCACGGGCGGAAAGGGCGAAGAAACGCCCGCCGCGGGCTTTACAACGGATACTGACGAAAGCGTTATACGCGTCGCGCCGTTCGGACGGGGAATTGAAATCAACCCCGCCACCTTGGCTTGGGAAGAATTTTCCCTCGCCCTGCCGATAAAACCGCTGTGCAGGGAAGATTGTATGGGGCTGTGCCCGGTCTGCGGCAAGAACAGAAATATGGAAAATTGCGCCTGCGGAACAGATCGGACGGGTCCCTGCCAGGCGGCCCTGAGCGCTTTCAAGGCGAAAAAATGACGAAAAGTCCGGCATAATGCGCGGGTATCCGCACATAAGGAGATAACATGGCCGTCCAACAAAGCAAAAAATCGAAATCAAAAAAGGGCATGCGCCGTTCACATCATCATGTGCCCATGCCCGCGGTGGTCTTGTGCAAATGCGGCAATCCCACCGTCCCCCATGCCGTATGCCCGTCCTGCGGCAGCTACCGCGGACGCAACTACACAGCTCAGGCCGAATAAAGCGCATGCCGTCCGCTTCGTCCGCATCTCCGGTCATCGCGGTTGACGTGATGGGAGGCGATTTCGGCCCCCCCGTTGTCGTTCCCGGTGCTCTTGAGGCGGCCCGCAAAGGAAATTTTACCGTGTTGCTGGTCGGCGACAGGGAAATTGTGGGCAAAGAGATCAAAAAACACAACTGCAAAGGCGTTTTCCATGAAGTCGTCCATGCCTCGCAAACCGTGCTCATGGGCGAAAAACCCTCGGAAATCCTGCGGCGCAAAAAAGATGCCTCCATTCAGGTCGCCTGTCGGCTGATCAAGGAGGGCACGGCCCAGGGTGTCGTCAGCCCCGGCCATTCCGGGGCCAGCGTAGCCTGCGGCATGTTCATCATGGGTCGTATGCCGGGCATAGACCGCCCCGCCCTGGTTTCCGTCCTGCCTTCGGAGAAACAGCCCACCGTGGTGCTGGATGTGGGCGCCAACGTGGACTGCAAGGCCTACCACCTGTTCCAGTTCGGGCTCATGGCGGACGCTTTCACCAGGGCCGTTTTGGAGCGCCCGAACCCCACCATGGGACTACTCTCCATCGGGGAAGAAGAGGGCAAGGGCAACTCCCTGGTCAAAGAGGCCTACGAAGTCTTCAAACTGGCCGGCAACTTGAATTTTGTCGGCAATGTGGAAGGAAAAGACATTTTTTCCGGCGACGTGGACATCATCGTCTGCGACGGCTTTGTAGGCAACGTGGTGCTCAAGCTTGCGGAAGGCCTTTCCGGTTCTCTGTCGCGCATATTGAAGCGCGAACTGCTCAACAGCACGGTGGCGGCAAAAATAGGTTCGCTTCTTTCCAAAGGCGCCTTTTCCCGATTTGCCCGCTTTGTGGATTACGCCGAATACGGCGGGGCTCCGTTGCTCGGCCTGCAGGGCATAGTGATCGTCTGTCACGGCCGGTCCAACTCCAAAGCGGTAAGCAACGCGGTCAGAATGGCGGCTGCCTTCGTGGAGAAAAAAACCAACGAACGCCTGAGCGCCAACATCAGCGCCAACGAAGAACTGAGCAGATTCAGCAAGGCAGTGAAACTCTGAGCGGCCGCCGGTCGGCACAAAATTATCGAGCATTTCTGAAGGTGCAAACAGTCCATGCCGACGCATTCATTGATCAGCGGATTGGGGATGTCCGTGCCGCCCCGCATAATCGACAACACATATTTCGCGGCCGCAACACAGCTCACGGATGAGTGGATCGTGTCGCGGACCGGCATATCCACGCGCCGTGCACTGGAGGACGGGTGTACGGGAACGGACCTCGCCCGCGATGCCGCCTTGGAAGCCTTGGCCGCGTCAGGTCGCGTTGCCGGGGACATTACCCATGTGCTGTTCGCCACCTGTACGCCGGACTCGGCCTGCCCTTCTTCTGCCTGCATCCTGGCGCACAAGCTGGACCTGCAAAATCCCTTGGCCGTCGATGTAAACGCCGCCTGCTCGGGCTTCGTGAACTGTCTGATTCTGGCCGATGCGCTCATCGCGCGCGATCCCTCGGCCTGCGTGCTCCTGGTTGCCGCTGAAAGCCTCTTCCGGCGTTGCAACATCAACGACCCCGCAACCGCGGTGCTCTTCGGGGACGGCGCGGGAGCGGCGGTCATCGAGAGCGCGGCGAGGGAAGCGACAGCGCCTTCGCTCAGAGGGGAACTGCTGGACGCGCTGGCGGCTTCGGACGGCGGCCTCGGCAAGCTTCTGCTTATGGACGGCGGCTTCGCCTCCGCTCCGTATAAGCTCGGCGACACAGTGGGCTCGGAGTATTTTATCCGGATGAACGGCAGGCAACTCTTCAAAAACGCGGTGCGCCGCATGGCCGAAGCCTGTGTCCGTATACTGGAGCGCAACGGGCTCACCCCGCAGGATGTCGATCTTTTCGTCCCCCATCAGGCCAACCGGCGCATCATAGAATCCGTATTCTCCCACCTGGGCGTGAGCATGGAAAAAGCCTTTCTGAACGTACAGAAATACGGCAACACCTCGGCGGCGTCCATACCGATAGCCCTGAGCGAAGCCGTAAACGAGGGCAGAGTATGCAAGGGAACTTTGGTCCTCGCCGCTACCTTCGGCGCCGGGCTGACCTGGGGGGCGGCGCTCCTGAAATTTTAGGGCGTTTCAACGTTGAGCATACCCTTATGGTCGCGTTGAGCGGGAAAACACAGGAACAATTATCTTGATAGTTCAGTTGATTAGCCATTTCATGCGATTGCCTTGAAGAAAGCCTCCGGGGCGATTGAAAACAACTTGAAAGCGGTCTATAATTTGTCCTGTGATTTTACGGAACGGGAAATAAAAATGGACGACAACATACTCACGGCAGTGGTAACGGGAGCATCACGCGGCATCGGCAGATGCACGGCGCTGACCCTCGGCAGGGCCGGCTACCGGATCTTCCTGACTTACGCGAGCAAGGCGGAAGAAGCCGAAGCAACCGTTCGCGAAATCGTTGCCGCCGGAGGCAGGGCCGCGGCCTTTCGTCTGGACGTATCGCACCCCGAGGCCGTCACGGACTTTTTTCAAGCCGAGGTCAAGGACAAGGTTGACCTGCACATTCTGGTCAACAATGCCGGCATCGTCAAAGACAGTCTGCTGGTGCGGATGAAGGATGAAGATTTTGACAAAGTACTGGCGGTTGATTTACAAGGTGCGTTCACCTGTCTGCGCGAGGCCGCAAAAATTATGCTGCGGCGGCGCGCGGGGCGCATTGTGAACATCAGTTCCGTATCCGGGCAGACCGGCAATGTCGGCCAGGCCAATTACAGCGCGGCCAAAGCGGGACTCATAGGGCTGACCAGGGCCGCCGCCAAGGAACTCGCCGCGCGGGGCATTACCGTGAATGCCGTGGCCCCCGGATTCATCGAAACGGACATGACCGGGACGCTGTCCGATGCGATCAAGGATCAGATGCTGAAAAGCATTCCGGCACTGCGTTTCGGCCGTCCCGAGGATGTGGCGGAGGCCGTTCTGTTTCTTGTATCGGACAAAGCCGGGTATATAACGGGACAGGTGCTTGCCGTGAACGGCGGCATGTATTGTTGATGCGAGGGAGCACGGGCCGCGGCCGAGCGGCGACAACACGGGCGAAGCAGCGAACACTCTGGAGGACACATGTCTGTTGAAGCAAAGGTACAAAAAATCATCATGGATCAACTCGGCGTTTCCGCCGACGAAGTCACGCCCGATGCCTCCTTCGTGGAAGACCTCGGGGCCGACTCACTTGATCTCACGGAACTGATCATGGCCATGGAAGAGGAATTTTCCCTGGAAATCGACGACGAAGAAGCGCAAAAACTGCTCAAAGTCAAAGATGCCGTTGCTTACGTTGAAAAACACGTCAAATAGCACAGCGTTGCGGGCGCAGTTATTAACGGGAGCATAAAATGTGTACATTTTTGCGACCGTTAATTCGCCGGATAAAAATCCGGTGCGTTGCTTTCGGCGGCGTAAGCGCGAAGCGCCGCCGGTCCGTATCGACCTCTTCAGAACGGATATGCACGGCAGATCCCGCAGTCATTTATCTTTATAGAGCATTGCAAAGTTGACAATGCTCAGGCGGCGTAAGCGCGAAGCGCCGCCGCCCGCCCCGCAGGCGCAGGCGAAACCGTGTTTCGCCGTCAAGCGCCGGATGGGGCGTTCCAAAATCAAATCTTTAAGGATTCCGGCTATGACCCGAAAACGCGTTGTGGTAACCGGCCTGTCTGCACTTTCCCCCATCGGCTTGACCATGGCCGAATCCTGGGAAAACCTGCTTGCCGGAAAATCAGGAATAGCGCCGATCACCCTTTTTGACGCCTCTGCCTTCGCCGCGCGCATAGCCGGGGAAGTCAAGGGCTTCAACCCGGAAAATTACGGCATCCCGCTCAAGCAGGCCAGGAGAATGGATCGTTTTGTCCAGTTCGCCGTGGCAGCCTCAATCATGCTCCTGAAAGACGCCGGGTTCACCGTAACCGACGAAAACGCCCACAGCCTTTCCATATTCCTCGGCGTCGGCCTCGGCGGGCTGAAAACCATTGAGGATTTCCATTCCAGGCTTCTTGAAGCCGGCCCGAACAAAATCTCCCCGTTTATGATCCCCATGCTCATTTCAAACATGGCGCCGGGACAGGCTTCGATTTTTACCGGAGCCAGGGGGCAGAACATGGTGACCACCAGTGCCTGCGCCTCGGCCCTGCACGCAATCGGTTACGCATATTCCGAGATACTGCTGGGGAGAACGGAATTCGCCATGACCGGCGGTGCGGAAGCCACTATAACCCCGATGGGCATCTCCGGTTTTACGGCCTTGAAGGCCCTGTGCACGGAGAACGATGAGCCTGAAAAGGCATCGCGTCCCTTTGACCTGAACCGGAGCGGCTTTGTCATGGGCGAAGGCGCGGCCATGCTCTTTCTGGAGAGTCTGGAATCCGCGCAAAAACGCGGAGCGAAAATTTACGCGGAAATAGCCGGCTTCGGCGCAACCTGCGACGCCTTTCACATGACCGCACCCAGAGACGACGGCGAAGGCATGGCCGGCGCAATGAGCAGTGCCGTCGCGGACGCGGGGCTCACTCCGGAGGTGGTGGACCATATAAACGCCCACGGCACGTCCACACAACTCAACGACATGGCCGAAACCAAAGCCGTCAAGGCCGTTTTCGGCGACAGGGCCTATGATATTCCCATTTGCGCCAACAAAAGCCAAGTCGGGCATCTTCTGGGCGCCGGCGGCGGCATTGAAAGCGCCTTTTCCATACTCGCGCTTCATAACGGCATTATCCCCGGCACCATAAATTATGAAACGCCGGACCCGGACTGTGACCTGAATTACATGGTTGACGGCCCAAAAAAAATCCAGGCCGAGTACGCCCTGTGCAATTCCTTCGGCTTCGGCGGCACCAACGCCTGCATACTCTATAAACGCTGGAGCGGCTGACCGCGTCCGAGCCGCTCCCGGAACAGGCGTCCCGTGCGGCGGCGGCCCTGCCCTGCCGCAAAAGGAATATCTCATGGACGAACTTTTTCTCCGCGACCCGGCCCTCGGCGAAGCCGTCTACCTGGAAACCCGGCGGCAACTCACCCGGCTGGAACTCATCGCCTCGGAAAATTTCGTTTCCCAGGCGGTACGCGAAGCTCAGGCCAGCGTACTCACGCACAAATACGCGGAAGGATACCCCGGCAGACGCTATTACGGGGGCTGCGAATATGTGGATATCGTGGAAAATCTGGCTGTCGAACGGGCGAAAGAACTCTTCGGAGCGGACTACGCCAATGTACAGCCGCACTCCGGCAGCCAGGCCAACATGGCCGCATACATGGCGACGGTGGAACCGGGTGCGGCCGTTCTGGGCATGGATCTCAGCCACGGAGGACATCTGACCCACGGCAGCCCGGTGAATTTTTCCGGCCTGCTGTACAAATTTTCGTCTTACGGCGTGAACAGGGAAACAGGACAGATAGATTACGACGAAGTCCGCTCCCTGGCCCTGAAACACCGGCCCGCCCTGATCACGGCCGGGGCCAGCGCATACCCGCGCACACTGGATTTCCGGCGCTTCCGCGCCATAGCGGACGAAGTCGGGGCCAAAGTCATGGCGGACATAGCCCATATAGCGGGACTGGTCGCCGTCGGCTTGCACCCGACGCCCGTGGGCCACGCCCAGGTGGTCAGCACCACCACGCACAAGACGTTGCGCGGGCCGCGCGGCGGCATGATCCTGGCCGATGAGGCCTTGGGCAAAACCTTGGACAGCAAAATTTTTCCCGGTATCCAAGGCGGACCGCTCATGCACGTTATCGCCGCCAAAGCCGTATCCTTCGGCGAAGCCCTCAAGCCGGCATTCCGGCGCTATCAGAAAAAAGTGCTGGCAAACGCGGTCGCGCTGGCCGCGGAACTGAGCGCCGCCGATTTCAACCTGGTGTCCGGAGGCACGGACAACCATCTGTTGCTGATTGACCTGAGCAATAAAAACATCACGGGCAAAGACGCGGAAAAGGCCCTGGACACAGCGGGAATCACGGTGAATAAGAACACTGTGCCCTTTGAAACCAGATCCCCCTTCATTACCTCCGGCATACGCCTGGGCACCCCCGCCCTGACGACGCGCGGCATGAACGAGCGGGATATGCGCAAAATCGCCGCCTGGATTGCGGAAGCCGTCGAATCTTCAGGAAACGGGAGCCGTCTGGCGGCAATATGTCGAAAGGTCGAAAAATTCGCGGGTTCCTTCCCTCTCTTTGCCTGGTGAAAGCGTTGTTTTCAGCAGAGCGGAACATGACTCGCCTCCCCTGGCCGGATTACTTCATGGGCATCACCCGTCTGGTATCCGAGCGCTCCACCTGCCTGCGCAGGAAGGTAGGCGCGGTAGCCGTCAAGGAGAAACGCATCCTGGCTACCGGCTACAACGGGGCGCCGCGTAACATGGCCGATTGCCTGGAAATCGGTTGCCTGCGCGAGATACAGGGCGTAATTTCCGGCCAGAGGCATGAACTTTGCCGGGGCCTGCATGCCGAGCAAAACGTCATAGTCCAGGCTGCCGTACACGGGGTATCGCTTGAAAACTCGGTGATTTACTGCACTCATCAACCCTGCATGATCTGCGCCAAAATGCTCATAAACTGCGGAGTGTCGGCAGTATATTTTCTTCAGGCATATACGGACCCCATGTCCGAAAGCCTCTTTGCGGAAGCCGGAATCCCTCTGACCAGACTCGAAGCGCCGCAGGAGTTGCCGTGTCGCACGCCGATCATCCATACCGCGGGCTGATGCTGCAGGCCGTCAAACTGGCCGAAGAGCATAAATTCCGCACCCGGCCCAACCCCTGCGTGGGAGCTTTGCTGGTCATGAACGGCATCGTTGTGGCGCACGGCGTGCACAGGGGCGCGGGTTTCCCGCATGCCGAAGTTGAGGTTCTGGAAGATGCCGCGCAAAAAGGCGTCAATCCCGCGGACTGCACCATGCTGGTCACTATGGAACCGTGCCGGCACCAGGGCAGAACCCCGCCCTGTACCGATGCGATTCTCGCTTCCGGCATAAAAAAACTGATAGTGGGGATGTTGGACCCCAATCCCGATGCATCGGGAGGGGCGGAATTGCTGCGTTCCAAGGGCGTATCCGTGGAAATCGGCGCGGCCGGGCAGGAATGCCTGGATCTTGTTGATGATTTTATCACCTGGCAGACGACGGACCTGCCCTATGTTATACTGAAGCTGGCCGGCACTCTGGACGGGCGCATAGCCACGCGTACCGGACATTCCCGGTGGATAAGCTCCCCGGAATCACGCACCGCGACGCATCTTCTCAGGCGGCACGTCCAGGCCGTCCTGATCGGCGGCAACACCTTTTACAATGACGATCCGAAACTGACTTACCGCCCCGGCAACCCGGAAGACCCCGAAACCGGGGAAGCCGAGCCCCAACCCTTGGCGGTGGTCGCCACTTCGCGTCTGCCGGATGCCGGGCAGAACATGTACCTGCTGAAACACAGGGCGGAAAAAACCATCTTCTGGACTACTGCGGCGGCGGCAGCCGGCACCAAGGCCGAAGCCCTGCGCCGCATGGGCATACGCGTGGTCGGGCTGCCTTCCGGGGTCGGGCCGGGCTTGCGCGGGCGCAGCATGAGGGCGGAACTGGATCTCACGGAAGGCTTGATCGGACTGCGCAAGGACCTGCACTGCGACTATGTCCTCTGCGAAGGGGGCGGGTGCATGGGGCTTTCCCTGCTGAACAAGGGATCGGTCGGCGAATTTCTGCTTCATCTGGCCCCGAAAATCTTGGGCGACAACGAGGCAGTACCCATCTTCGACGGCCGCGCTCCCATGCACATGGATGAGGCCCTGCAACTGCGCATAACAGGCGCCGAGCGCACCGGGGGCGATGTGATGCTGACCCTGCGCCGCGCCGGGCAGCAATCCGCAACGGAGAATGCCGATTTCGAATGAAAAATGCCTTGATTTCCGATAAGGACAGGAGCTGATGTTTACCGGCCTAGTCGAAGGCATGGGAGAAACCGTGGACATTGTCCCCGGCGCGGGCGAAACGCGTTTCGCTTTTCATCCTCTTTTCCCGGTCGATGACTGGAAAAAGGGTGAAAGCGTTGCTGTAAACGGCGTATGTCTGTCCGTCGAAACTTTCGGCCCGAATTTTTTCACGGCCTACGCCTCACGGGAGACCTTGGGCGCGAGCAACCTCGGTGAACTGCGCAAGGGCGACAAGGTGAATCTTGAGCGGGCGCTGGCCATCGGGGAGCGCATGGGCGGACACATGGTAAGCGCGCATTCGGATGCCGTGGCCGTGGTGGAAGCGACGCGCGCGGCCGGGTCTTCCCTCTGCATACGCATAAAATTTCCCGAAAAATTTTCCGCTCAGGTCATCCCCAAAGGTTCTGTGGCCCTTGACGGGGTGAGCCTTACGGTAAACAAGTGCGGGCCGGGCTTTCTTGAAGTCAACGTGATTCCGGAAACCCTGGCGGCGACCACCGTCGGGCTCTGGAAAAAGGGCAGACGGGTAAACTTTGAAACGGATATGATCGGCAAATATGTTGAGCGGATACTTGGCCGGATGACCGGAAACGGCCTGAGTCTGGATTTTTTACGCGACAACGGATTCTGACGCCGCAAAGGAGAGCAGATATGCCTATATGCACGGCCGAGCAGGCCATAGAAGAAATTCGCCGAGGGCGCATGATCATCCTGGTGGACGATGAAGACCGTGAAAACGAGGGCGACATCACCGTCGCCGCCGAATTCTGCACCCCGGAAACCATCAATTTTATGGTAACGCACGCGCGCGGACTCATCTGCCTTCCCATGGCGCCGGAACTGTGCGACAAATTGCGCTTACCGCTCATGACCCAGCACAACGAAGCCGGTTTCGGAACCAATTTCACCGTGTCCATAGAAGCCCGGCACGGCGTGACCACGGGCATTTCCGCATATGACCGCGCGACGACCATACGCACGGCCGTTGCCGATGACGCAAAACCTGAAGACATCGTCGTTCCCGGACACATCTTTCCCTTGCGTGCCCAAAAAGGCGGGGTCATGGTCCGGGCCGGACAAACGGAAGGTGGGGTGGACCTCGCCTCTCTGGCCGGACTCAAACCCGCCGCGGTCATCTGCGAAGTGCTGAAGGACGACGGACACATGGCCAGGATGCCCGACCTCATCGACTTCGCCCGGAAACACGGACTCAGCATCGCCACCATCAGGGACCTCATCCGCTACCGCATGCAGAAGGGCATTCTGTCGGTGAAACGCATCGCCGAAGCCCGGTTGCCCACCATGTACGGGGATTTCAACATCATCGCCTACGAGAACGAATTGCACGACCATACGCATGTGGCCGTGGTCAAAGGTACGCCGAACAACGACACGGCGACGCTGGTGCGGGTACACAGCGAATGCCTGACCGGCGATGTATTCGGTTCGTTGCGCTGCGACTGCGGCGGCCAGATTGCGGCGGCGCTGACGCGCATCGAACAGGAAGGATGCGGGGTCGTGCTGTACATGCGCCAGGAAGGCCGCGGCATAGGACTGGCCAACAAAATCCGGGCCTACGCCCTGCAGGACAAAGGGCAGGATACCGTGGAAGCCAACAGCGCGCTCGGTTTCAAGGCGGACCTGCGCGATTACGGCATCGGCGCGCAAATACTCGTGGATCTCGGCATCCGCAAGATGCGGCTGATGACCAACAACCCGAAAAAAATAGTCGGACTGGAAGGCTACGGCCTGGAAGTCACGGAACGCATCCCCCTGGAACTGGAAGCCTGCACCTTCAACCGGACTTATCTGCGTACAAAAAAAGAGAAGATGGGACACCTTTTACGGCTTGACGGACGTTGCGATTGCGGTGAAAACAAAGCATCCGACCCGGAGTGAACAACAGCGTTTCCGTAGGCTCAAAATAGAGCATTTTGCAAATGAAATTGCACAATGCTCCGGCGGCGGGTATCCGCCGCCCGCCCCGCAGGCGTAGGCGAAACTGCGTTTCGCCGTTAGAGCATTTTACGCTTGAGATTGTCGCTTGCGGCAGGCAAAGCCCGCCTGCTCCAATCTCGCTACGCGGGTTTGCAGGCAAACCCGCGTAGGTCGGTTTATACAATTTCAAAGTCAAAATGCTCTAAAGCCCGTCCTGCCGGCGCTTTTACAAAGCGGCTCGACATGCTCACTGCGGATACGGAACGATATAAGTGCGCGAAGTATCATATGTTTTTGTGTGACAAACTGCGTTACCTGCGAGGCTTGCGTCATTGCCTGTCCCGTCGGGAACGACAGAAAAATTTTCAGCGGAGAATACCGGAAGGAGGTATCCGTCATTTGCAGAATTATGGTACCCATGAAAGGAACGCAACGGAATTGTATCTTGCAGAAAGGAGGATTCACCATGGCCGACAGGAATTACAGATTTGAGACCGTTCAAGTTCACGCCGGGCAGGAAAAACCCGACCCCGCCACCGATGCGCGCGCGGTACCCATCTACCAGACCTCGTCGTATGTGTTCCCCACATCGAAGTCTGCGGCGGATCGCTTTGCGCTCACGGAAGCAGGCAACATCTATACCCGGATCATGAACCCCACCTGGGACATTTTCGAGCAACGCATGGCCGCTCTGGAGAAGGGCGTTGCGGCTCTGGCGACCTCTTCGGGCGCAGCGGCCGTCACTTACTCAATACAGAACATCACCAGAAGCGGCGACCATATCGTCTCGGACAACCAGCTCTACGGCGGCACTTACAACCTCTTTGCCAACACCCTCAAGGATATGGGGGTTGAGGTCACTTTTGTGAACGGCAGCAGACCCGCCGCCTTTGAACACGCCATAAAAGCAAACACTAAGGCCCTCTTTTTCGAGAGCATAGGGAACCCGAACGCGAGCATCGTGGACATTGAAGCGGTGGTCGACGTTGCCCACCGGCACGGCATTCCCGTCATTGTGGACAGCACTTTCGCCACGCCCTATCTATTGCGGCCCATCGAGTACGGCGTGGACATCGTTGTCCATTCGGCGACAAAATTTATCGGCGGACACGGCACATCCATAGGCGGAGTCATCGTGGACGGCGGCAAATTCGACTGGGCGCAGAACGACAAATTCCCCGGCCTGAGCAGGCCCAATTCCAGCTATCACGGTATCGTCTTTACCGATGCGGTAAAAAATCTGGCCTACATTATCAAAGCCCGAACGACCTTGCTCCGCGATACCGGTGCCGCTCTTTCGCCGTTCAACGCCTTCCTTTTCCTGCAAGGTATTGAGACCCTTTCGCTACGCGTCGAGCGGCATGTGGAAAATACCCTCAAGATACTTGACTGGCTGAAAAAGCATCCCCAGGTAGAGGTAGTGAATCATCCTTCCCTGCCTGAACACAGGGATTATAAGCTTTACGGAAAATATTTTCCCAAAGGCGGCGCTTCGATCTTCACTTTTGAACTCAAGGGCGATGCTGATAAGGCCAAACGCTTTACCGAGGAGCTCAAGCTGTTCTCGCTCCTGGCAAATGTAGCGGACGTAAAGTCTCTGGTCATCCATCCGGCTTCCACCACCCACTCTCAGATGAGCGAAAGCGAACTTCTCGCGTCAGGGATCAAGCCCAACACGGTGCGGCTTTCCATCGGCACAGAGCACATTGACGACCTTATTGATGATCTCGCCCAAGGCTTCGAGGCGGTGAAGTAATTTCAATTCCAAAGCAAAAATGTCTTCAGGCAGTTTGCTTTTGAGACGCATCTTCCGGCGTTTGGAGCAATTTCAAAATGAAATTGCTCCGGCGACGAAAGCGCGGAGCGACGCCGCCTGTCCACAAGGCGTAGGCACAATGCACTTGCGCCGGAAACGTCGAGTGGGACGTATCAAATTTGAAATGCTCAAGAGCAGTGAGGAACGTTCCCCGGTATCAGAAATGTTACCCTCAAGTTACCCGCACAGAAAATATTCCGCAGAAGTTCGGAAAAGACTTGAGGAACCCACTTTGAACCGGGGCAAGGCAACAGGGCAATCGGAGGAAAGGCGATAACATTTTGAAATAATAAGATTTTTAAATCAAGGCATCAAAAAATTATCTTGATATTTCAGTTTGTTATCCACTTCATGCGATTGCCCTGGCAAGGCAAAAGGATCACTCGGCTTTTTCGGACAGTTCCCGTAAAATTACTCCGAGAAGCATGTCGGTATTGTCACCGGCATCAGCCGTCAGTTGGGAAAGAATGTCGTCAAACTGATTCTCAAACAGCAATTTGTTGTACAAGTTTTTTTCTGAAGGATCAGCATCGCCAGCGATCTGCGCTGCCCTCATTCGGGAAGCCGTCAGGAGAATTTTTGTGAGCCGGATATTCTGTGCTTTGAGAAAATCGATATCTTTCAGGGGCGGACGAGGACCTGACGCCTCTGTGAAAGCCATTCCGCAAACCTTGCACTGCCGGCGTTGTTTACCGAGATGCCGGCCATGTTTACGCACCAGAGTGCTCTTGCATCGAGGGCAACAGGGAACTTTCGACATACCGCACCGCATTTTTTTATTTTTCGGCAATACTGGAAGCGATTCTGCGCCGAGTCGGGACAAATTGCAAGTCGATTTCCGACAAGCCGGCAACACTGCGGTCGAAAAAATCCTGTTTTTCGGCAAAACATGCTTCGGGGGGAAGAGTGCGGAAACGTGCCCGTGCAGGTATGCTTTCAGACCCCGGCAGCCAAATAATCCCATGTCATCTTTTCGCCTTGACTGCTTGCACAACAAGTCCGGGCGTCAAAGACCGGCCCCTCGTGTTCGCTTCACTCAGCCTCGGCGCGATGCGGTTTGGACGAGAGCTATCGCGTCATGCCGTATCTCTGTTTCGGGGGCGATGAAAACGCAACCAGTCCAGAAGGGTCCACAGTCCGCCGAGCGTTATGGATATCGCCGCGGCAGCGAACACGCCTTGATAGCCCCAACCGGCATGAATCACCATGCCCCCGATCAGGGGAGCCGCCATGCCGCTGGCGTCAAAAGCGGACATCATCATATTCGAGTTGAAAGAACGGGTCATGGGGGTGGAACGATCATAGATCAATGACGCCAGCAATGGGTAGAGCAGACCTATTCCCATACCGTACAAACAGGCAACCGGTACAAATGCCCACGAAGGCCCGTAGGCAAAAGCCGGCATGCACAGAGCCAGCACAAAGGCACAGAGAATACTTACACTGTGGTGCGGCAACTTATCCAGGCGTTTGCCGGCTGCCAGCCGTACGAGAATGATGGTTATGGTGTACGTTATAAAAAAAAGGGAGGGTTGCTCACCGATGACGGAGCATAAGCCCTTTATGAAAAAAATGGCCAACGTGGTCATTATATTGAAACAAAGACAGGCAAGGAAAATGCAAAGCAGGCCCGAATGGCGCACGGAATCCCAAAGTGCTCTGTCGCTGTTGCCGTATCGGTCTTGGGTACGCGCGGGCAGTTCCGCCTTCCTGAGACGGGGAGCCAGAGGAATGATCAGGAACAGGGAAATGATCATAAGTGCGCCGGTCAGGGCAAAAAGCCGCGGTTCCTCACCGTTCAGCCGGGGCAGGAGCAATTTTTCGGACAGGGCGGGAATAATTGAATACGGCAACAACATGGTCAGGGAAAAAAGCGCGAAGCCCCTTGCGCTCTGTCCGGGAGGGATGCAGTTTACAAGCACGGAAATGATGCAGCTTGACTGCACGGCAACGGCAATGCCTTGCAGCACGCGCAAAGTGAGGACAGGCATGACGACATTTGTCTCCGGTATCCAGCGGTAGGCAAACATAACGCCGGCCAGCACGGCGGTGGACACAACCAGAGCCGGCAAGCGACCGCCTTTCAACAACACAAAGCTGGCAGGCGGTCGCAGCAAAAGCAACATGGCGAACATGGAAGAAATCAGCAGTCCGCGCCGGTTGGGACTTACGGCAATGCCCTCCAGCCATTGCTCAAAACAATAAAAAACGGCGATATGCCCGTTACTGCACAAGGCAAGGCAGAACAGCAACAAGAAATCACGGCTCAACAATCCTCCCTGAGCAGGGGAAGTGCCGGGTGTGGGAACGGCGTCCATAATCGCAAGCTTATCTTTTTGATCTTGTTCTAGGAGTTTGTCGGACTTTAAGCATGTATTTTCTGTAACATACTGATATTTTTATATATAGCAAATCCGATCAATGAAAGCCGTATATAATAATTTCAGTATGTTATAAATATTTTA
>JAISRC010000083.1 GCA_031273845.1 Desulfovibrio sp. | reverse complement strand
ATTGAATACTCCAATTGGCTGCTCAGTTTCAGCATGTTCATCTTCACCTGCCTGGCTCTGGTCAAGCGCAGTGCGGAGTTGCTCATCCACGAGGCCGGTTCCCGGGATACGGCCGCCGGGCGCGCTTATCTGGTCCGGGACCGGGGCATGCTGGAGATGCTGGCCGCAGGGTCCGGTATGGCCTCGGTCATGGTTTTCTGTCTGTATATAGACAGTCAGAGAGCGCTCGGCCTTTACACACATCCGCAGATGCTTTGGCTGATAGCTCCGTTGCTGCTGTATTGGATAGGAAGGATGCTGCTGCTTGCACATCGTGGAGCGATGAATGACGATCCTGTGTATTTTGCCGTGAAAGACAGGACGAGCATTATGTGCGCCGTTGCAAGTATAGGTGTTGTCTGTGCTGCAATGTAACTTTATCTGACAATATGTGATACCAGGAGATGTGAAATGCTGCATTTAATCACCGGCGGCAGCGGATTCATGGGTACGTTGATAACCGCAAACTTGCTGGCGGCAGGTGAAAAAGTCCGTATTCTGGATGTATGGAAGGCAGACAGATTTCCGGCAGACGCCGAATTCATTCAGGCGGATATTCTGGATCAAGACGCTGTGGCGCGGGCTATGCGCGGGGTTGATGTCGTCCATCACAACGCTGCTCTTGTCCCGCTGAATAAAGCCGGCGACAAGTATTGGCAGGTCAATGTCGGCGGCAGCATCGTTGCCGCTGAACAGGCAGTCAAGGCTGGAGTTTCCTATTTCATTCACATGAGCTCCAGCGCTGTCTTTGGTGATTCCTTGTGTCCCATCACAACACAAACTATGCCCAGCCCTGTTGAAACCTACGGACGGAGCAAAGTCGAATCTGAAAGAGCCGTAAAGGCAGTTTGCGGCATAGCCAAGTTGCCTCTGGTTATTATCCGCCCGAAAACCATCATGGGAGCCGGACGCCTCGGCATCTTTCAGATTCTTTTCGATTGGATAAGCTCGAATCACAATATTTATGTTGTGGGCAACGGTGCCAATATTTTCCAGTTTTCTCACGCTCAAGATTTGATGGACGCTTATATGCTGGTCATGAGTAAAAAAAAAGAAGGAATTTATAACGTGGGGGCGAAAGATTTCTCGACCATGCGCTCGGCTTTGGAAAATTTAATCAGGTATGCCGGTTCACGTTCCAAAGTTAAATCGCTTCCTGTTAATTTAAGTATCAGGATTTTAAGCGCGTTGGACAAATTGGGATTGAGCCCTTTAGCACCGTGGCATTATCTGACTTACCATAAAGATTCGTATTTTGATGTCGGTCCTTTAATAAATCTGGGATGGGAACCGAAGTATTCCAATGATGCATTATTGTATGAGAGCTATGACTGGTTTATCAATAACCACGATAAAATAATATATACAACATATAAAGAATCAGGAAGCCCACACCGTTCTGCTTTGAAGCAGAGGATGTTGTATATTCTGAAATTGTTTTCATAATACTTTAGACATATATAGTTGACATGGACAGAATTTATATATCAAAACATATAAAATATGTTGTAAAGATATGCTGCATATCATTTATACTCTTTATACTGTTTCTTATTATATTAGCTGTACATGAACATTTATGGAAATCCGAGATCATTTTTTATGGATATTTGAAGATTTTATCAATTTCTCTATTATTTTTTTTAATAATTTTTTTATTATCAACAATATATTCAAATATGATCAGGATGTTTATAGATTTATCAACGATAATTTTATCGTGTACTATTTTTATTCTTGCCTCATACTCATTTTTAATAACTTTTCCTACAATTATTGATAGGTCATTTTCTACCTATATGCTTGGCACATTATACAAGCACAGCAGACAGACAACTTTTGATGAATTATCGCTTATTGTATCAGGATATTTTCATGATAGAGAATTAGTAGGTAAGCGTCTTCATGAACAAATTGCGACTGGAACCGTTATTATAAGCGGAGATACTATCTATTTAACAGAAAAAGGGGTGGCCGTTGTGCGATTGAATATCATAATCGGGAGAATTTTTAACCTCGACATGAATAATATTAAACCTAATATATAAGGATATGCATAATGCTTGACGCCGTTTCCTCTGCCCTGAGCTGGAGCTTCTTTCAGCAATATCGCCCTCTGTTGTTGAACAAAGATGACAATCCTATGTGTTGCGGACGCTTTATCCAAAGCCAGATACGCTCCTTGCCCGATTATCTGCGACCGGCCTTCACTCTTCTGGCTTGGACCGTAAACTTCCTCAGCCTGCTCACCGAGCGCGGTCTTTTTTGTCGCCTTGCCCCGGACGCCAGAGCGCGGGTCATAGCCAGATGGGAGAAGCTTCCCGGCCCGACCCGCGACTTCACTCTCTTTTACAAAGTCTTGGTCGTTTATCATCTCTTTTCCTGCCCGGACGGCCGAGGAAGCGCCTGATGACTATGAACCCGACACAGATCCCGGCACCGAGCCTGAACCCGGACAAGGTCAACAGCGCCGTCCCGCAAGAGAGAGAATACGAAATCATCGTTGTCGGCAGCGGACCCGGAGCCTCCTTCGCTGCCTGTATGTTGGCAGAAGCCGGACATGAAGTGCTGCTTCTGGAGGAGGGACTGTTTTGGCCCTTCGGCAATCCGTCCAACTACAGCCGCGAAGAATTGCAATACAAATACCGCAACGGCGGAATCACCGTGGCTTTCGGCCGGCCGCGTGTCCAGTATGTCGAGGGTCTGTGCCTGGGTGGAGGCAGCGAAGTCAACAGCGGTCTCTATCACCGCCTGCCCGACGACATCCGTGCCGATTGGTTCGTGCGTTGTGGACTGGACGACATGAGTACTCAGGTCATGAATGCTCACGCTGAAGCTGTGGAGAAGGAAATCTCCGTATCCTTGTTTCCGGGTGAGCCGAAACCGCCTGCCAAACGCTTGAAGGAAGCCGCGGAATCTATCGGCTGGAAAGCCGTCGAAACGCCGCGCTGGCACAGTTACGCCCCCGGCGACCTCAAGGGACAACGGCAAACCATGACCCGGACCTGCCTGCCCAGGTCCGTTGCTGCCGGGGCTCTGTTGGTCACGGACGCCAAGGTTGTCTTCTTGATCCGCAAAGGCAGGATTTGGGAAATTACAACGGAATGCGGCAGGCTCAAAGGAAACAGGCGTACACTGACCCTGCGCGCCCGGCATATTTTCCTCGGGGCGGGGGCAGTTGGTACACCCGCGTTGTTGCGGCGCAGCCGCCTGGGGCGAAGGGCGGGAGACTTCCTGCATCTGCACCCGACCATCAAGGTTATCGCTGAATTCGACGATCCCGTGAACAGCCCTGATCTCGGTGTACCCATGCACCAGATACGTGAGTTCGGCAACAACATCACCTTCGGCGGTTCCATCAGCACTCCGCATTATATGACGGTTTCCATGCTTGCCTATCCGGGCGGCCTGGAATTAATCCGCGACAAATGGACGCATATGGCCGCCTACTATGCCATGATTGTGCCTCAAGGCAGGGGCAAGGTCAGAGTACTGCCCGGATGCCGTGATCCCTGGGTCACCTTCTCACTGAGCAGACGTGATCTGGAATGGCTTGCCTTCGCCTTAAAACACTTATGTCGCCTGCTTTTCTATGCCGGGGCACGGCGGCTTTATCCCACGGTCAAAGGCTTGGGTGTGTTGCGGAGCGTGGAGGATACGGAGCGCATCCCGGCCCGGCTTCCGGCCGGCGGCACTGAGCTGATGACCATCCATCTGACTTCCACCTGTGCTATGCATCAAGACCCTCGTCTGGGCGTGACCGACCCTTGGGGGAAGGTACAGGGAGCAGAAAACCTGCGCGTTGTCGATGCCGGGCTTCTCTGTACCGCTCCGGGCGTCAACCCGCAGGGGCCGTTGCTGGCTCTGGTGCGGCGCAATATCCGGCATTGGCTGGAACAAGAAAGGGGATAGCGCATGACCGAGCAATCGTCTCTGTTTCTGGTTACCGGTGCGGCAGGCTGGCTGGGGATGGGTCTGACCGATGCCTTATCGAGCGGCCTGAAAGATGTGCCGGAATTCGCCGCTCCTGAACCGAAGCGAAAGATTCGCGCCCTGTTGCTGCCCGGAGAAAGGTCGGATCGTCTGGCAGCCATGACACCGCAAGTGGAAATAGTGCGCGGCGATATTAGGGATCCGGAATCCCTGCGCGATTTTTTCCGCGACTCTGGAGGCGCGTTGCTCTTTCACTGTGCCGGAGTCATACATCCCAAACGCACGTCAGAGTATTACCGGGTCAACACCGAGGGGGCCGTCAACGTATGGAAGGCGGCGGAAGCGGCAGGTGTCCGCCGCGCCGTGTTCATGTCTTCGGATTCCCCCTGCGGCTGCAATCCGCATCCTGACCACGTCTTTGACGAAGATTCGCCATACTCGCCCAATATGAAATACGGACACTCCAAGATGCTGATGGAACAGTCCGTAAACAGACTGACCGCCGCCGGGCATTTGGAAACGGTGCTGATACGCTCCCCCTGGTTTTACGGACCGTTCCAGCCGCCGCGCCAGACTGAGTTTTTCACCATGGTTCGGGACGGCATGGGACCGTTGCTCGGCGCGGGCATCAACAGGCGCTCCATGACCTATATCGGCAATCTGGTGCAGGGGTTGCTTCTGGCCGCCGTCAGGACGCAGGCGGCAGGACGCACTTACTGGATTGCCGACCTCCGGCCATACCGTATGACGGAGATCATAGACACCATAGAAAGGGTACTGATGCGGGATTTTCAGATTCCCTGCCGGCAGAAGCGATTACGTTTGCCTTCAATCACTGCCGATCTGGCCGGAGTTGCCGACAGGGCACTGCAGGGGCTTGGCCTGTACAGCGCAAAAATCCACGTACTCTATACCATGAACAAGACAATGGCCTGCTGCGTGGACAGGGCACGGCAGGAACTGGGCTATAACCCGACGGTTGAACTTGAAGAAGGCATGCGCCGTAGCGTAGCCTGGCTTATGGAGCAGCCGGCGGAGCGGGCGAAGCTGCTCAAAGGGGTCAAGGTATGAGATACTTGCGCATAGCGGAGTCCATGTTCCGTTGCCGTCCTATTCTCCTGATATTCGACGTGACGCGCCGTTGCAACCAGCGCTGCCGCATGTGCAATATTTGGCGAGAACAAAGCGAGGACATGGGAGTTGACGAAATACGAATCATGGCGGAGCGCCTGCGTGACATGGGTATGGGCTATGTTTTCCTGCAGGGCGGCGAACCTACCCTCAGACCGGATCTGATCGGCATTGTCGACGCTTTTCTGGCCTGCGGCATCAAGCCGACCGTCATCACAAACGGCATTCTGTTGCGCGGCGACCTCCCGGAACAACTGGCCGCTCGTCCCTGCAATGTTGCCGTTTCTCTGGACAGCATGAACCCCGACATCTTCAAACTGATTCGGGGCGTGGACGCCTTCGCCAAGGTGACGGGCAACATTCGGGAGGCGGCGAAAATAAGGAAACGCAGAGGCAACTGGTCGGTCACTTCAACGATCACGGCCGTGTCTACCCTTAAAGACATTCAGGCTGTTGAGTCGTTCGCCGCTGATTGTGGCTTCATGTACGCGATCCGTCCCTATATTCACGTTTCAGGCGCGGCCGGCAAGCGCGATGATGCGTTGGCCTATGGGGATACCGTGCCCATTGTGCAAATCTTCGAGTATATGCGTGACAGGGCACGGACGAGCAATTATCTGGCCTCTGTGGTCTATGACGAGCATATCCGCTATATCCGGCGCGAACCGCAGCCTATGTGCGATGCGCTGACCCGCTCCATTGTCATGTCCCCCAAGGGAGATTTTGCACCCTGCATAGAATTTACAGGCGACGCATCTCCGCTGGACGATATGTATTCCAAAAAAGCCGCCTGGCTCAGACGTTGCGCGGAATGTAACAGAAACACGCCCTGCTTTTACAATGACGCAAGGGAAATAGGCATTCTGTGGCGGAAAAAACGGCATCTGGCTTTGGCCTTTCCGCGTATCGTCATGCAGTTGATCAAGTACGGCAATTTTTTCTGAGGAAAGGACATGAACATACTCGTAATCGGCGCTTCCGGCTTTTTGGGCCGTTCCCTGCTGCCTCTGCTCCTGCATGATGAGCGGGTGGATTCGGTCACGGCGATCACGCACAACGCTCCTTTGCCCCGACAGTTCACCGGAAGCAAGCTGACCGCATTGTCTGTCAAGAAATTTTTCCGCCCGGAATTCGACAGGACAGAGCGGCATTACGACACCGTCATCTGTCTGTCCGGGCGGACCTATTCCCAAACCAGGGACGAAGCAGTGATACGGGAGTCCAATCTGGATCTGCCGATGCGTATCATAAACTTCTGCCGGGAGCGTCAGGCGGGACATCTGATCCTGGCTAGTTCAATCAATGTGCGTTTTGCGGCCGCACATAACCGGGGCTATCCTCTGTATAAGAAGCAGGCCGAAGAATATCTTGCCGCCTCGGGTGTACCGTACACCATTTTTAGACCTTCGCTGATTATCGGCAGAGGGGACGCGGGTTTCTCGCGCCTGATCCGCTATATCCGAAATCACCGGCTGGTGCCGGTATTCGGCAACGGCAGGAAGCTGGAACAACCTATACATGTGGACGAAGCGGCGGCTTTTTTTCATCAGGCCGCCGTTTTCCCACCTGTCAATGCCGTCTTTGAAATAGGCGGCATGGAGGCCATGACATACAACACGATGCTGTTCAGGATCGCGGATATCCTGCAACGCAGGATAAGACTGCTGCATATTCCTGCCCGTCCGCTGTATCTGGGGCTTACGCTTTTGGAGCGTATCGGACTTGGGTTGCCGGTCAATTCCGAGCAGATTATGCATATTGATACAGATCTTGATATAGATAATACCAAAGCGTTGCAACAATACAATGTAAAATTGACAGCGTTTGAATGTTTACTGCGTGAATACATACGAGGCCGATATGTCTCCCGCTCACTATGATACGCAAGAATCCCTTCTGCGCGAGGCCACATTGCAAGCCGCCGCCGCATACAGCGCCCATGCCCACGCGCCGAAGCCCTTTACGCCGGGCGAAAGTCCCGTTCCCGTTTCCGGCAAATGCTGGAACGCGGAAGAAGTCAAAAATCTTGTGGATGCTTCCCTGGATTTCTGGCTCACCGCCGGGCGCTACAACGAACGTTTTGAAAAGGCGTTCGCCGTGTGCCTGGGGCGCCGGTACGCATTGACCGTCAACTCGGGATCATCGGCCAACCTTCTCGCTACAGCGGCACTGTGTTCTCCGCAACTCGGCGAACGCCGCCTCAGACCTGGGGATGAGGTCGTCACCGTGGCGGCTGGGTTCCCGACCACCGTTGCCCCGCTTGTGCAATACGGCCTTGTGCCGGTTTTTGTGGATGCGAAAGCGCCGACATACAATGCCGTTGCGGAACAGATCGACGCCGCCCTTTCCTCCCGGACGCGGGCCGTTTTTCTGGCTCACACGCTGGGCAATCCCTTTGATGTCGCAGCGGTGAAATCTCTGTGTGCCGAACGCGGCCTCCTGCTTGCGGAGGATGCCTGCGATGCCCTCGGCTCCACATATACGCAGGACGGTAAAGAAACATTATGCGGCGGCTTCGGGCATATCGGGACCTTCTCGTTTTATCCCGCGCACCATATCACCATGGGCGAGGGCGGGGCAGTGGTTTGCGACGATGCGGAGCTGTACCGCATACTGCTTTCCCTGCGGGACTGGGGGAGGGACTGTCGGTGCCCGCCGGGGCGGGACAACGTCTGCGGGCGCCGCTATTCCCACAGATTCCCTCTGCTGCCCGACGGTTATGATCACAAATATGTCTATTCCCATTTGGGATATAACCTGAAGATCACCGACATGCAGGCGGCTGTCGGGCTGGCTCAGCTCGCAAAACTGCCGGAGTTCACGACGGCGCGGCGGCGCAATTTCCATAGACTGCACAAGGCGCTGCAATCTCTGGACGGTGATTGCCTTATGTTGCCCGAGGCCACGGCGCATGCCGATCCTTCATGGTTCGGCTTCCCGCTGACCCTGCATCCCCGTTTTGAGCGGCGCGTCCTGCTTGAACATCTCAATGCGGCAAAAATCGGCACACGCCTGCTGTTTGCGGGCAACATCAACCGGCAGCCCTGTTTTGAGGGCGTGCCGCACCGTATCGCGGGCGCATTGGACGGCACGGACGAGATCATGCGCCGCGGCTTTTGGGTCGGCGTATTCCCCGGACTGCGGGATGAGCACATGGACTATACCGCCGGCGTGCTTCTGGACTGGTTCAAGAGGCGTTGAACGCGGCGCGGATTGAAACATGACGGCCGATGCTTTCACCCTGCCTGAAGAAGATTTGCGGCGCATTGTCGCGGAAAGCGGCGCCGATTTGTCCGCAATGCGCGGCGGCCGTATCGTTCTGACCGGGTGTACGGGATTTTTCGGCAAATGGCTTGTCGAAACGCTGTTGCATGCGGACAGGGAACTCGGGCTCGGGCTGCGGCTCGGCGTTTTGACCAGGAACGCGGCGGGATTTTACGCGGAGATGCCGCATTTGCGGCAGTTCAGGAACCTTGGAACAATCAACAGATCCATTCAGGAAATCACCTCCGGGGATTTTTCCGGGCCGGTCACGCATATCATTCACGGCGCGAATCTGCTTAATGACGGGAGCGCGGACTGGGCGTTGCGGCACATGCAAACCGCCGTGGAAGGCACACGCCGTTTGCTGTCGGCGGCAGGAAAGCATGGAGGAGCGGCAGTGCTTTTGCTGTCGTCCGGGGCGGTTTATGCTTCCGGCCTTGCGAGGAACGTTGTGCCTTTTCGTGAGGAAGCGGCCTGCGCGGAAGATTACCTGTCGGAACCCGGAGTATACGCCGCGTGCAAATATTTTCTTGAAATGTTCTGCGCGGCCTACGGCCGTGCCGCCGGATTGCGCATCCCAACAGCCCGGTGCTTTACCTTCTTCGGGCCGTATATGCCGCTGCATGCCAGGCAAGCATTGAGCAGTTTTTTCAATGACATCCTGCACGACAGGACTGTAACGGTCACGGGGGACGGCACGGCTGTCCGCTCATATATGTACGCGGCGGACCTGATTATCCGGCTTCTGGCGATACTGGTGCGGGGCAGGCACGGCACGCCGTACAACGTCGGTTCTGAACTGCCAGTGTCTGTGAAAGATCTTGCACATTGTATCGCGGCGGTATCCGGCAACAATCCCGAAATCATCATTCAGGGGAAAGATGTGCGCGGCAACGCTCCGGCGATATATCTGCCTGATGCTTCCAGAGTAAAGTCGGAACTCGGCGTATGCGGCGAGGTGAATTTTGAAGAGGCGTTACGGCGGACTTTTCGCTGGTACATGAGCAGCGCGACATCCCGGCGTGGGTAAGTTTGTCGGAAATTTTTCGATTCCCGGCATAGGGACAATTCCGGAGAGAATACGTATCCTGTGGGCCAGAAGCGGCCCAATGCCTGGGGCTTGTTCGACATGCACGGGAATATGGGAAATAAACCCACAATTTCAGAAGATCACAATCAGCCGCCGCCGCCTGAGGCAGCGGCAGCTGATCATGGAAAGTACGCCGCCCGCTTCGGGGCAGCGGCAGGTAATTGCAGAAGACAGCTAGGGAAACGCTGATTTAATCCTCGAAAGGGGATCGCCAAACGGGACGGGTTATGTTAATGATAGGCATCAGTTGGAGGTAAAAACATGAAACGTCCGAGCTTGAGCGATATTGAAT
>JAISRC010000032.1 GCA_031273845.1 Desulfovibrio sp. | reverse complement strand
AGGCTTGGATGAAGCAAAAGTGCGTGAGTACATTCGCAACCAGGAAGAGCGTGATAAGTACGAAGATCAACATCTGCTGCCTATGAAATAACCTTTTAATTACTCGGTGGGTAAGCCCCCTTCAAGGGGGCTATTGCATACCACCACCTCTGGTGGGCGTAGCTGATTTTCCTTACGTGGGGAGGATCTTGCCGCTTCAGAATGGGGAATTGTGTGCACAGCATGGAATATAAAACGCCTTCACAGATTAGTTCAGGGAGTTTGACAGAGAAAAAATGGTAGAACACCTCTTTGTAAAGAGAATTATCCTATTTCATGACTCGAAAATATCAAAAGATCTGTTTACAGAAGGGCTGTTGAGGGAATGACCTCGATCTCTCTCCGACAGACTCCTAGTCAACAGGTTTTTCGACACGCAAACATTTTACGCTTGAGATTGTCGTTTGACGGCAGACAAAGCCTGCCTGTGGCAACTTCGCCGCAAAGAGGTAATAGTCAAATGAAAAAGTCATCCATAATCCGCGGTGCAGTCGAAGGACCTGCTCCGGCATCGTTCTCCTCCGGTTGCGCCTGTATGGCGCAACCGGAGGGGGCTGTCCGGGGAGGGCTCGGAAAAAAGTTCAGCAGCCCGGTCCGCGCAACATGGCCATGGTTTCCGGGGAAAAGGGCGGGTACCGGAAGAGGGCGTCCACGCCTGTGGATTGGTGCAGCACGCTTTTAATGTTGCTGAAGAATTCAAAGCCCCGCCTGCCGTGATAGCGGCCCATACCGCTCCCGCCGACCCCCCCGAAGGGCATGTCCGCTGAAGCCGCATGCAGAAGCACATCGTTGACGCAGGCGCCGCCGGAGGAAACTCGGCTCAGGGCGCGCCGGGCAAAGGCCTTGTCTTCCGTAAACACGTAAAAGGCCAAAGGCTTTTCTTGGGCGCGGATGCTCTCCAGAGCATCTTCGGCTTTATTGAAGGAAAGTACCGGCAACAGAGGGCCGAAAATTTCCTCCCGCATGGACGGGTGTCCCGCATCAGCCGCAAAAGCCGTTGGAGCCATCTTGCGCGCGGCCTTGTCCGTCCGGGTCCCTGCGGGAGCCATGGCCGCGAGTCTCTCGAAGGCTGCCTCGGATATGATGCGGGCGTAATCGGGATTGCCCAGGGGATCGGGGCCGAGCATTTCCGTAAAAAATTTGTTCAGCAGGCCGGTGAATTCATCCCGCACCTTCTCGTCCGCCATCACATAGTCCGGGGCGATGCAGGTCTGTCCCGCATTCAGTATCTTGCCCCAAGCCGTGCGTTTGGCGGCCAGAGGAAGGTCGGCGTCTTTCATGACCAGAACCGGACTTTTGCCGCCCAGTTCAAGGCAGACGGGAGTAAGATGCCGGGCCGCGGCGCGCATGATGATGCGGCCCACGCGGGCGCTGCCGGTGTAAAGTATGGCGTCGAAACGCAGGCGCAGGAGGGCCGCGGCTTCAGATACGCCGCCTTCCGCAAGGGCGACGTAATGCGGCGGGAACACCGCTTCCAGGCATTCGCGCATCACTTCCACCACCCTCGGCGTTTCGGGCGAAGGCTTGAGCAGCACGCAATTGCCTGCGGAAACGGCCGTCAGCAGAGGCAGAAAACAAAGCTGGAAGGGATAATTCCAGGGAGCCATGATCAGGGCCACGCCCAGGGGTTCGCAGTAAACCCGGCTTATGCCGGGCTGCAGAGGCGGCGGGCTGGGCACTGTTGCCGGCCGCATCCAGCGCCCCAGATTTTCCAAGGTATGGCGCAGCCCGTCCATGACCGGACCGATTTCCAGCATGAGGGACTCGCCCTCGCTCTTGCCGATATCCGCATGCAGGGCCTTGATGATGCTTTCCCGGCGCCCGCTTATCGCGCGGCCGAAGCGGCGCAGGACGTCCTCTCTGGCGGCGCGCGGCAGGGTGGCGCCGCTCATGAAATATTCCCGCTGTTTCTGTATCAGTCTGCCGTAGTTCATCAGAATCTCCTTTATGGTCTGAAAGCTCTCCCTTCAGGGAGATAGCCGGTTGACTCCCGGCAAGGCCGGGGGCACATTTCCCGTAAGGTATGAAAGCTCATCTGTCGGCTGCGGCCTGTGTGAACAAATCCTCGTACAGGGAGGCGACTTCCTGCGCGGAAACCTTGCGCGGTGCCGTCGGGGTGGACAATTCCTTCAGGGCGTCTTCGGACATGGCGGGAATGGCCTCCCTGCTCACGCCGGCCTCCAGAATGGAGGGGATGCGCAGGGCGCGGGCAAGCTGTTCCAGGTGCAGGCGGATATCCGGGATCAGGGCCGGGACCTTTTTATCCCGCGTTTCCAAACCCAAGGCATGCGCCATGCGGACAATCTTGTGATCCGGCACGGCCGGTAGGGTGAAGGCCAGCACATGGGGCAGACAGACGGCGTTGGCCAGGCCGTGCGGCACATGGCAGCGCCCGCCCATGGGCTGGGCCAGGGAATGTACCAGACCGAGGCCTGTGTTGGAAAAGCAGATGCCGGCCAACTGGCAGCCCAGCATGATGTTGTCCCGCGCCTCGGCATCGGTCCCGTCGGCGTAGGCGCGGGGCAGGTTGGCGGCAATAAGGGCGACGGCTTCGGGGGCGACGGCATCCGTGGCCGAGGAAGCTGCCAGGGAAATGTACGCCTCAAGGGCATGGGTTAGGGCGTCCATGCCTGTATAGGCGGTGAGATGCGGGGGAAGCTTGTCCGTAAAGGCCGGATCAATGAGGGCGAAGGCAGGGGCCACATTTTTGCCGAAAATCACCATTTTTTTCGCATTTTTTTCATCGGAGATCACGGCGACGACTGTGCATTCGCTACTCGTGCCGGCTGTGGTGGGAACGGCTACATGCAGGCGGCCGGGCGCGGGCACCAGATTGACCCCGTCATAGAGGCTGATGGGCCCGGGATTGGAAAGCAGGATATTGACCGCCTTGGCGGTGTCTATGCAACTGCCGCCGCCTATGCTGACAATGGCGTCGGGCCGGAACCCGCGCGCGGCGGCGGCGGCGGACTCCACCTGATAATCCGGGGCGTTGGGCAAGGTTTCGACAAAGCGTTCGACCTCCAGTCCGGCCTCCTTCATAGCGCGCAAAGGTGCATCCAGGATGCCCGCACCCAGCACGCCCGGATCGGACACCAGAAACACCCGTTTCACGCCGTTTTCCAGAAGCAGGGGAGCAAGACCGTCCCCGGCGCCCCGGCCGAACCGGGCCAAAGTCGGCATGGTGAACATGAACTGCATGGGATACTCCTTTGCGTATGGCCCGCGGCCGCCCGGAGGCGGACAGGGCCGGTTGAATAAAAAAAGCCGCGGGCTCAAGCCCGCGGCTAACAAACACAACGGATCGCAAATTTTACCGGACTACCACGCGCGACCGCCTGAACCTCGGGCCCGACTATGCCTGGAGTAACGCCACCAGCCGTCGTTCAGGGAAAGAGCGGTCATCCGCGCGTGCAACATACAATCCGACTCCGATTACGACAATTTGATTTTACGCTCCAAAATTTTTTGTCCAATACCTTGCCGTCCTCTCTCTGTCAAGAAACTTATCGACAGCAGGGTCAATCAATTCTCCGAATCACATGGAATAAAATCAATAAGATATGGAATATCTATTTTTATAACTTATTGATTTTACAAAACTTACTGCGAAAATTGACTGACCCCGTATCGACAGAAACTTTTTTCATCCGCCTGCTCCCGCGGCAGCAGCGCGTCCCCTTATACGACCGGCAGGTTATAGGGTTGCCCGGCCGTCCGGGGGCGGCAGCAATGTGTCCCCGTGTACGGCAAGCCATACGCAGGGGGCGCTCACGCGCCGGACGCAGTGACGGACATGCGCGGGCAGAAAAATGTACGAGCCCTTGACCAGTGTGCATTCCCGCCCGTCCGCGAAAGCTATCACGGCTTCGCCCTCAAGGACCGCTGCCCATTCGTCCTGTTCCTGATCGTACCAGAGGACGCCGGCGGGCGCATCGTCCGGGGTGAGGATGCGCACCAAGCGCAAATTGCCCGCGCCCGTGAGGAGCGTTTCGGAATACTCCCGACCGTCCTGCACAGCGGCCGGGGGAAAATCAAAAAGATTTTTCGTTTCGATCCACACGCCGTTCTCCCTTTGTCCGCATCCCGATACAAGTAAAAATAAAAAAACCCTCGGTTGGGGGGAGCCGAGGGTTTTCATGTGAAGTAGCTCTTCACATAATCCGGTAATTAGGAGGGACCGGATCTTGGGTAATCGACTGAACCTTGGGGGGAGGCCGACGCACGTTGGGGGGGACGCTTGCCGCATCGATTATGCCTATAGGACTGCAAGGGGTGTGCCGGCACGGTACTCGGGACGAGCTTATTTATCTTATCATTGTATTACAGTATATTATAAAATATTCTCGGCCTGAGTCCGCGGCTCCCGACATGAGCGTCGCCAGTTTGTTCGCACACACATGAGCGATTTCGCCCATATCTGTGCATTTCCGCACGTGATATTTTCCGGCAGCGGAAGAAACCTGGAGCACGGCATTCTCGAAGAACGCCGCGCCCTTATAGCATTTTACGCTTGATAAAGCTACAGGGGTTCGCAGGTAAACCCCTTGGAGCGGATACACTTTCAAATATGATCTGCTTTATAATTCGATTTTCACTTCAAAACCGCATCCTGCGGTTTTGAAGTGCCGGCTGCGGCGCATGCGTTGTTGCGCTTGCCTCAATTACCAGCCTTTTTCGGCCATGAAACTCACCAGATCGGCCACGCGGTTGGAATAACCCCACTCGTTGTCATACCAGGATACCAGCTTGGCCGTCGTCGCATCGGCCATGGTGCAGTATTCCGCGTCCACAATGGAGGAATGGGAATTGCCCTTGAAGTCCATGGACACGAGGGGCAGTTCGTTGTAGGCCAGAATGCCCTTGAGCGGTCCCTCGGCGGCGTCTTTCAGCGCCTTGCGCAGCCCGTCGGTATCGGTCGGCTTTTCCAGAAGGGCTGTAAAGTCCACGATGGAAACCGTCGGCGTGGGCACGCGCAGGGCATAGCCGGAAAAGCGGCCCTTGAGATCGGGGATGACTTTGGCCACGGCCTGAGCCGCGCCGGTGGATGTGGGAATGATATTCAGCGCAGCCGCCCTGGCCCGGCGCAGGTCTTTGTGGGGCAGGTCCAGAATGCGCTGGTCGTTGGTGTAGGAATGGATGGTGCACATGATGCCGAGTTTGATGCCGAATGCCTTGTGCACGACATGGGCCGCGGGCGCCAGGCAGTTCGTGGTGCAGGATGCGTTGGACACGATGTTGTGCTTTTTCGGGTCGTAGGCGTCCTGATTGACGCCGAGTACAACGGTAAAATCTTCTCCTTTGGCCGGAGCGGTGATGATCACCTTCTTCGCGCCGCCGGCGCGGTGTACCTCGGCATCCGCCGCATTGGTGAAGATGCCGGTGGATTCGACCACGATATCCACGCCCAGTTCTTTCCAGGGCAGTTTTTTCGGGTCGCGTTCGGCAACGCTTTTCAGGGTCCACTCCCCGGCTTTCACCGTATCGCCGTCCAGAGTCGCATCGAAAGGCGCACGTCCGTAATTGCTGTCGTATTCCAGCAGTTGAAAGTTGGTGCGCGCATCAAAAAGGTCGTTGACGGCGACCACTTCGACGGTTCCGGCGTATTTTTCGTGCAAAGCTCGGAAAACTTGTCTGCCTATGCGCCCGAAGCCGTTGATCGCAACGCGTGTCTTGCTCATTGATGATCCTTTATGCCGGATATTGCTTGATGCTCGTCCTTTCTCCCTCCGGACGGGGAAAGAACCCGCACTATCATAATACCGTCGGGCCGCAAAAGCAAAACAAAGTTTTTGCGCTTTCAACGGAGTAAAAAGGATATCCGGGCGGAAAAAACCGGACTTTTTATTTGAATTCCGAACTGTGTTGAGATAGTTATCATGTTGAAGGGGCGCGAGTCGCCCGCCGTTCGCCGGAGAGAACCCGTTATGCGCCGTTTTTCGGCGTCCCCGGAGCAGGCAGATGCAGCGTATTCTGGAAAAAATGGCTCAAAAACTCAACGAGTATGACGAAGCCTCGCTCATGCAGTTGTGGCAGCATTACGCCGCAACGGTGCAGGATTTCGAGCCGAGCCGGCGCTGGGAAGAAGCCGCTCTGGCCCTTTGTCTCATCCAAGCCGTACACTGGAAAAATCAGCTTTTCAATTACAATCTTGCAATGACGGCCGTGCCCCCGGACATGACCTATGCGCCGACCGTGCCGGATTTCACGCGCGCGCACAGGAAACAGGACGGCGAACATGGCTCCGGGGCGGAACCGGCCAAAGCCACGGTGCTGTCTTTCCCCCCCCGGCCGGCGAATAAAAAGGACTGACCTGCGCGGGAGAAATGCGCGCAAGCAGAGGAGAGTATGTCCAATATCGTGATTATCGGAACCCAGTGGGGCGACGAAGGCAAGGGCAAAATCGTGGATATGCTGGCGCCGGGCGTGGACGCCGTCGTGCGCTTCCAGGGCGGGCACAACGCCGGCCATACCGTGACCGTCGGCGGCAAGTCATATAAGCTCAAGCTTATACCTTCGGGCATCCTGCACAAGGGCAAGCTGTGCCTCGTGGGCAACGGCGTGGTGCTGGACCCCGTCGAGTTCTGCGCGGAAGCGGACGCCCTGCGCTCTGAAGGCTTGGACCTCGGCCCGGAGAGGCTGAAAATTTCACGCAAATGCCATCTGTTGCTGTCCTACCACAAGGTCCTCGACCAGGCCCGCGAGGCTTGGAAAGGCGACGACAAAATCGGCACCACCGGACGCGGCATAGGTCCCTGTTATGAAGACAAGGCCGGGCGCGCCGGGATAAGGGCCTGCGACCTGGAAGATTTTGACCTCCTGAGCCGCAAGGTGAAGATGGTCCTTGCGGAAAAGAACGCCCTGCTCACGGGTCTTTACGGAAAAAAAGCTGTCGACCCGGAGGAAACGGTTCGGGAACTGAAGCCGCTTGCCGTCCGCCTGCTGCCGCATCTGGCAGATGTCTCCGAAGAATTGTCCCGCGTCGAGGCCGCCGGAGGGAGCATCATGTTCGAGGGCGCCCAAGGCGTGCATCTGGACATAGATCACGGCACCTATCCTTTCGTGACCTCGTCCAACACCGTGGCCGGCAACGCCGCCGCGGGCGGAGGCATCGCCCCGTCGCGCCTGCACCGGGTCATAGGCATTGCCAAAGCTTACACCACGCGCGTAGGCGCCGGGGCCTTTCCCACGGAACTGACCGACGAGGTCGGGGAATACATTCAGGAAAAAGGCGCAGAATTCGGCACGGTCACAGGGCGCAGGCGCCGTTGCGGCCGGCTGGACGCGGTGATCCTGCGCGAATCCGTGCGTCTCTGCGGGGTGAACGACTTTGTGCTGACCAAACTGGACGTGCTCTCCGGCCTGCCGGAAGTGGAAATTTGCACGGCTTATGAATACAGGGGCAGACGTATCCAGTACCCGCCGCAGGCGGAAGGCGGCCTGGGGGAAGCCCGGCCCGTTTATGAAAGACTGCCCGGCTGGCGGGAGGACCTGAGCGGAGTCCGGACTTTTTCCGATCTGCCGGGGGCGGCGCGCAACTATATCCGGCGGCTGGAAGAGCTGACGGGCGTGCCCGTGAGCATGGTATCCGTAGGCGCAAGCCGGGAGCAAACCCTCGTGCGCTGAAAATTCGCGCAACCGCGTACTGTATCCGGAATCCGCGCGGCGCAGGCCGGGAGCAAAGCGCCGCGCGCTGAAAGGGGAAGGCCGTCCGCCGGGAGGGGCGGGGCAAAACGGGCCGGAACACGGCCGGGGGGCGGGACGTAAAACTATGAGAGCCGAACCGTACGGTACGGGGCCGGCACAGGCGGCCCGAGCCAAACTGGGCAAGGAGGAGGTCAACGCCCTGCCGCTTTTCCGCTACGGCGGCAAGATCAGTCTGGTGCGCACGGACGAGGATTCAGAGCGCGCCCTTGCCCGTCTGAGCCGAGCCGAAGTGCTGGGCTTCGACACGGAAACGCGTCCCAGTTTCTTCCGGGGCACAAGCTACGCCCCATCTCTGGTGCAGCTTGCGCTTGAGGACGAAGTCTTTCTTTTCCACTTCAAGTGGCGGCCCATGGGCCGGGAACTGGCGGCGCTTCTTGAAAACCCCCGCCAGATCAAAACCGGGGTGGCCGTTCACGACGACATGCGTTTCCTGTGCGCCGTGCGCCCTTTCCTGCCCGCTTCCGTTGTGGATCTCGGAGAGGTGGCACGCCTGAACAACATAGAGAACAGAGGGCTGCGCGGGTTGGCAGCGCTTTTTCTGGGGTTGCGCATTTCCAAGGCCGAGCACTGCTCGAACTGGGGGCACAGTGAGCTTTCGCCCCGTCAAGTCAGTTATGCCGCAACCGATGCTTGGATCAGCCGCGCCCTGTATCTCAAGATGCGCGAAGCCGGGCTGGATTTTTCCGGCGAACTGAGCAGGGAGGCGCAGGCGCGTCATCTGCCGGACAACCGGGAACGCCGGCGGCGCCGTTTGAGGGCGCGGAAGGTTGTGCGCGTTTCCCTCAGCGGGCCGCGCAAGCCGGAGATCCTCGAAGCCTGAAGCCGGCCTTCTGCGCTGCCGGGAGTGCCCCTACGGATTCAGGGTACGCGGGGGGGGGTATCATCGGCAGGGGCAATCAAATGAAAAACAATAACAGCTTGAAACAACAGGTATTTTCAAAGAGGATCGGAGCGTGCAGATGTGCGAATCCTGGGTTGAACGGGGTAAAGAAGTCATAAGCATAGAGATCGAGGCCCTTGATCAGGCCCGCTCCCGCCTCGGCCCATCCTTTGCCTCGGCCGTGAAAATGCTTGCCGCCTGCCGGGGTCGCATCGCCGTCTGCGGCATGGGCAAATCCGGGCTTGTGGGGCGCAAGATCGCCGCCACGCTCTCCTCGGTCGGCAGACCCGCCTATTTCCTGCACCCGGCCGAAGGAGCGCACGGCGACCTCGGCGCAGTGCGCGAAGGCGATGTGGTCATTGCCCTGTCCTATTCCGGCGCAACAGAGGAACTGCTCACCCTGCTCCCCGCCCTGCGCGGGCTGGGAGCCTCCATAATCGCCGTGACCTCCGGCCTGCATTCCCCTTTGGCAGAGGCAGCGGATCTGGTTATAGACGCTTCGGTGCCGCGCGAGGCCTGCCCCCTGAACCTCGCCCCGACCAGCAGCACGACGGCCGCCCTGGTCATCGGCGATGCTCTGGCCGTGTGCCTGATGGATGCCGGGCATTTCACCTCCGTTGACTTTCGCCGCCTGCACCCCGGCGGCGCTCTGGGCCGGCGCCTGAGCCTGTCCGTCGCCGACCTCATGCACCGGGAAAAGCTGCCTTTGGCGCGCGCATACGCCCCCCTCGGCGAAGCCTTGCGCATTCTGGACAAAGGCGGCTTCGGCGCGGTACTCCTGACGGACGAGGAAAACAGGCTGCGCGGCATCCTGACGGACGGCGATCTGCGGCGCTTCCTCTGTCGGGGCGCGATAGACCTCGCCCGCCCGGCCTCGGAATTCATGACCGCCGGACCGCGCCATGCCGCTGAAACAATGAGCGCGGCCGAACTCATGGACATCATGGAACAGACGAGCATCACCGCCCTGCCCGTGCTGGACGGCGCGATGCGCGTCAAGGGACTGGTACACATGCACGATCTTCTGGGCAAAGGCCGGATACGTTTCGCCGCTGCTTCGCGCGGTAACGAGACGCAAGTCCGGGACCGGGAGGGAGCGTAATGTGAAAGATGCCGCCGGGTCCGCGCGTCCCCCGTCAACGCCGCCGACATCCTCGTCCCGGACCCCTCCGTCTCGAACGCCCCTGTCCGGGGCCGACGCGCCGGTCGTCGCCCTGCTCGGTCGGCCGAATGTGGGCAAATCCACCCTGTTCAACCGCCTCATCCGCAGCCGGCGGGCCATTACCCACGACCGCCCCGGCATCACTCGTGACCGTATGGAAGGCACCGTGAAACGGCGGGGGGAGGAAACCTTCCTGCTCGTGGACACGGGCGGCGTTACCCTGGACGGCCGGCGCGGCGTGTGTGAAGGGCCTGAAGGATTGCGCGGATTTGAAGCCGAAGTTCTGGCCCAGGCCGAGGCCGCCGTGCGCGACGCCGACCTGCTCTGCCTCGTCGCCGACGCCCGCGCCGGCCTGACCCCCCTGGACGAACACCTGGCTTCCTTCCTGCGCCGGACGGGCAAAGATCTGCTGCTCGTGCTCAACAAGGCGGACGGGCCGGAAAACGAGGACACCCTCGCCTCGGAATTTCACAGCCTCGGCCTGCCTCTGCTCTGCTGTTCCGCCGCCCACGGCCACAACGTGCGCGGACTGGAAGACGAACTGCGCAGACGGCTTTTCTCCCGCCCGGAAAAAGGCCTCCCGATCACCCCCCGCCTTGAGATAGGGACCGAAGCCGCCGCAACGGAAAGCGATGCGGCGCGCGGGGAGGACGGCCCGGATCGGGAGAAGGCATGCAATGACGCTCAGCGGGAACGCGACGCGCTCAGAGAAGACTGCCCGGCCGACGAAGGCGCGCTCCCCCTGCGCCTCGCCCTGCTCGGCCGGCCCAACGCGGGCAAATCGTCGATCGTCAACGCCCTTGTCGGCGAGGAGCGGATGATCGTCAGCGACATAGAGGGAACCACAAGGGACAGCGTCGATGTGCGGGCGCACATCAAAGGGACGGATGTCGTCTTTGTGGATACGGCCGGGATACGGCGTCCCGCGCGGGTGACGGATACTGTTGAGCGTTTCAGCGTCAATTCCTCCCTCAAAAGCAGCAGCAAGGCTCAGGTGACCCTGCTGGTTCTGGACGCCGTGCAGGGACCGACCCAGCAGGACAAGCGGCTCATCGAACTGCTGGACGAACGCAAGAGTCCCTTCGCGCTCCTGGTCAACAAGACCGACCTGCTCAGGTCCGATGCGCGCCGGGACTGCGAAAAGATCTTCCGGGAAGCTCTGGAGTTCATTCCCCATGCCGCCCTGCTCTTCATCTCGGCCCGGACGGGGTTCAACCTGGACAAAATTGTGCCCCTTGCCCGGCAGATACGCCGGGAATGTTCCCTGCGCATCGGCACCGGCCTGCTCAACAGGGCCATGGCCCAGGTTTTGGAACGCCATCAGCCGCCCAACGCCAAAGGCGGCAGAGCCAAATTTTTCTATTTGACCCAGGCGGAAAACGACCCGCCGACCTTTGTCTTTTTCGTCAATGATGCGGAGCGCGTGCTGCCTTCCTACGCGCGTTATCTGGAAAAATCCCTGCGCGCGCTTTTCGGCATCAGGCACGCCCCTGTGCGCGTGAACTTTCGTTCCTCGCACGATAAAAAAGCCGGGAGCCGGGGCGCGCACGATTCCGGCTCCAACGTAAAAGAGCGCTGAGTTCCGATGTTTCAATCCTCAAACGGCGCCGGCCGCCGATTGACTCCGTCCCGGCGGAAAGATACCGGCCGGCTTTCCCCCTCCCTGTGAGGAAAGGGTTACCGAAAATGTGCTCCCGACTTTGCCGGGAGCCAACCGGCAATCTCCCTGAAGGGAGAAAGTTTCAGACCAAAGGATCTTCCGATGAACGCGAACGGCCTGGACAAGGGAGAGGGCGTGGGCGGACGGGTGCCCTGCGGGCCGGTGAAGCACGATGTCCCTCCGGAGAACATTGTCAACCTGCTGCCCTGTTATGTGATTCTGGTGGACGCCGACCACCGCATTCTGGCCCATAACGCGGCCTTTGAGAAATTTTTCGGGCCGCCGGACGGCAGGCCCTGCTATGCGGCAATGCGCGGGCTGGACAAGCCGTGCGCCTTCTGCCCTTATTTGCAGGACGGGAAAAAAAACCGCATGTCCAATGCGGAATGGGTCCATCCCCAAAGCGGCCGGGCCTTCCGCGTCCATGCCGTGCCCTTTGTCCACAGCGACGGCACCCCCTGCGTGCTCAAAACAGGCTTCAACATCACCTCGGACCTGCGCATGCAGCAGGCCCTGGACCTCAGCGAGCAAAGTTACCGCGCCATTACCGATAACCTTTCCATAGGCATTGCTCTTCTGGACACCTCCCTGCGTATCAAGGCGGGCAATATCCGGCTCAGCCAGTGGTTCGGCGGGCTTTTTCGCCTGGACGCCCGCGTCTGCACCATTCTGAAATGCGGTTCCGAGTATGAACGCGCGGTCAGGGAAGAAAAGTTCTACTGCCCTGAATGCCTGTTTCGCGCCTCCCTGCTGGACGGAGCGGGGCATGAAAAGGAATACGGTCTGGGTCTGGGCGGCACGGACAATGAGCGCATGATCCGTCTTGTGACCTGCCCGGTCAAGCCCGGCAGAGGCGAAAGGCGTCAGGTCAAGGCGCTGATCATGATGCTGGAAGACATCACCGGCCGGCTGCAGGTGAACATGCAGCTTCAGCGCGCGCGCAAACTGGCGGCCATGAACACCCTTGCGGGCGGCATAGCACATGAGATCAACCAACCCCTGTCCGCCCTGCATCTCTACGCAGGCGGTCTGCAGATGCTGCTGGAAAAAGATTCGGACCTCGCCCCGTCCATATTGCGGGAACGCCTGGGATTGATCATGCACGAAGCGGACAAGATACGCAACATAATCGCCAATATGCGCGCCATGGTCAAGCTGGAAAGTCCCCTGCCTCTGCAGCCCGTTTCGCTTCCCAAGGTCGTGGGCGGGGTGCTGGCCATGATGAAGCACCGGACAACCCTCAAAAAAGTTCATGTGCACGTGGATATGCCCGCTTCCCTGCCTCCCGTGCTCTGCAACGAGGTACAGCTTGAGCAGGTGCTGGTCAATCTGCTGTCCAACGCCATGCATGCCTTGGACAGCATGGGCGAGTCCGGCTGCGGCCGGCGCAACATTCTTATCCGGGCCGTCCCCCTGCCCGGGACGCGCAAGGTGCGTCTGGAGGTTGCGGACGGTGGCGTGGGGTTGAGCGCCGACAACGAGCGCATTTTCGATCCCTTCTACACGACCAGGGACGGGAGCGGGGGCATGGGTCTCGGCCTCTCCATCGTCCACGGGCTTGTAGACCTTTGGGGAGGCGCGATACGCGCCGTGGCGCACCACGAGCAACTGGGAGGGGCGGCTTTTCTGCTGGATCTGCCCGCAACCGGGGAAATGCGGAATCCGGAAGACGATTCCGAGGTTGCCCGCAGGCGCGCGGTCAGACCGCGTCGGCCTGTCGGCGCGGACGGTGCGCAGTGAAGCATCCGTCTTCCAAAAAAAACATCAGGACGGATTCTGTGTTGCTGCCATGTACCGCTTAAAGGTAGTTTTTAAGCGCTGATATCGCCGAGCAAAAAATGCGGTTTTGGCTCGACTCACGCCGCCGCCCGCCCCGCAGGCGTAGGCGAAACCGTGTTTCGCCGTTAAACGCCGAAGAAGGCGTCTCAAAATCAAATTGACTCATCGTGTGCGACAGGCTTGCAATCCGGTCGAATATATGCTTTTCTCGCAAAGATATTGTTCGGAGCATTTCAATTGAAATGCTCCGGCGGCGTCAGCAATCATACCGGACACTTCCATGCCGAAAGACAGTGAACAAACCTTGGATTTCGATACCGGCGACTCAGGCGAAGCGGACGATGACGTTGTTGATCTGCTTGAGGTTGTGAAACCCGGCAGATCTCTTTCCTCTGCCGAGCAGGACGATGCGGATTTCACCGACGATCTGGAATCCATGCTCGATGATCTTTCCCGCGCTGAAAATGCATCCGGGCAGACCGGTGTGACGAAATTTCCCGACCCCACGCCCGTCAATTATCATGTTGACCACAATGAAAGTCTGGATTTGCCCGACATGGACGATCTGGACAACATACTGCAGTCCCTGGGCGCGGACGACCGGCTTGCGGTCCGGAAAAAAAGCCGTCCCGCCGAGGATGCACAGGATCTCAATCCGCTGCCGGATCTGCCGGACCTTGATGCCGTCCCCTTTGCCGCGGAAGATACGGACGACCTGACCCTTGCCCTCGGCGCCCCCGACGGCCATGGCGGCGATGCCGCTTTCCCGCCGGGAGAGGATACCCCCGAGGAAGACATGGCCGAAGGCGCCATAGAACTGGATACAGACGGCCTAGGGGATATTCTTGCCGTAGCCCCGCAGCCGGCCGGGGCGCCGGACGATGTGGAAAAGGGTCCGGGCGCGGCCGAAACTCCTGTCCCCTCCGTCCCGAACAGCGAGGAAGCGCCCGCCCCGTTTGCGGAAGCACAACTCTTTCCGGAAAGCCCGGACACAAGCGCTCACGAAATGCTCCCCGAAACGGAAGAACAGCTTGCGGGGGAAGAAGCTCCCCCGCCTGAAAGGGCATCGGTCCCGGATGCGATCCCGAATACGGTTCAGGATACGGCCCCGGATGTGACCCTTGATACGATTCCGAGTACGATTCCTGATGCGGTCCGGGATACGCCCGGCAATGCCGGGCCGGATGATGCGGCCCCGGCAACGGAAGCTGCCCCGGATGCGGGCGCCGATGCGGAAATATCCCTCGTTGCGGATACGCCCGCCGTTGCGGAAACGGCAATCCCCCTCGCTCCGGAAGCTCCCGCCGCGCCTGAAGCGTCCGAAGCGCTCTCCACATCCGAAATTCCCCCTGCCGTGAAAGTTCCTTCCGCCCCCGCAACATCTCCGGCCCCGGCAGCAGAAGCCGGCCCGGACGCAGAAGCTGTCTCGAATGCGAGCGCCGACGCGGAAATATCCCTCACTGTCGAGGCTCCCGCCGTTTCAGAAACGGCAATACCCTCCGCTCCGGAAGCCCCCGCCGCGCCTGAAGCGTCCGAAGCGCTCGCCGCGTCCGAAATTTCTCCTGCCGTAGAAGCTCCTTCCGCCCCCGCAATTTCTCCGGTTCCGGCAGCGGAAGCTGTCCCGGATGCGCCTGCATCCCCGGAACCCGCCGGCCCGGTGGGGCAAAAAGAGGCAGCGGATACGGAGCCTGAACTGCCCCCCGATGTTCTGGATGCGCTTTCCGATGTATACCCGGAGAACGAAAAAGACGCGGAAGACACGGCCGGCAACGGCCCGACTGTGCCTTTGGACGATATGGACATGGTGGAGTTGGACGCCCTGCTGGACGATATGCTTTCAAGCGCCCCGGCCTCCGGTCCCGGTCCTGCTGAATCCGCTCCCCGGCATGCGGAAAGCGCCCCGGCTCCCGGCTCCGTCGAGAACACCTCCGCGCAGACGGAAACAGCCCCGGTCTGCGGCCCTTCCATAGGCTATGAAGAAGCCGCCAACCTGTCCGCCATACCCGGACTGATCAACGAAGTGTCTCTCCTGCGCGGGGAACTGGAAAAACTGCGCAACCCCGCATCCGCCCGGACGGAAGCAGGAGACCTTGAGCGGGTCGGCAAACGCCTGGACAGCCACAGCGCGGGTCTGGCTTCACTGGCGTCCCGTCTGGAAGACCTTGAACTTGCCCGTATGGCGAGTGAAAACAGAGACAAATTTCTGAATTCAGGCAGCGAAGGCACGGAAGCACGGCTCACGGCCCTGGAAGAAAAGGTGCGGCAGATGGAAGACGCCCTTGCCAGCCTGCATGCCGACCTGGACAAAATGGCGGCGGCCGCCGCCGCGCGCGTCATACGCGAAGAGATTGCCGCACTTGTCGCGGAAAAACATTAGGGCGGCGCGCCGCTTTCGGGAGGCAAGGCGCAACAACGCTTGCGCCGCAGCCGACACTTCAAAACTGCTGGGACGCAGTTTTGAAGTGAAAATCGAATCAGCAGTCGGGTGACGCCTTGCAAATAGTCTACTGCCAGAAAGTGCGTTTTCCCAACAGTTCCGCGCATGCCCTGCACTGCGGCCTGACGGCCGCCAATTTTGCCTCAGCCGGCGCCTCCACCGTCTTTTTCCCCGGCATCCCCTTCAAGGAAGCTTTTCCGGTCCCGGCAGGCCGGCTCCCGCCCAGCCTGAGCCGTTTCTTTTCCGGCATAGGCTTGAACGTCCTGCCGGCGCTGTTGCGTCTGGAAACCATAGGCACGCACCACAAGGGGCTGTACGGGTGCCTGTTCCGCGCAAGGATGTACGCGGCAGCCGCGCAGGACGGCTCGACCGTCTGCTTCGCATCCAGCATCAAAGAGGCCGGCCTTGCTCTGGATATGCGCCGCAAGCTCGGCAGAAACAGCCTGCGCGTCGTTTTTGAAATCCACCACCTCATCTCGCGCCTGAAAGACGGTGCGGAAGCCAAGGATCTGTACGCCCTTGAAAAAAAAGTTTTTTTGAACGCCGATCTGGTGGTCTTCAACTGCGAAACCCTGCGCAACGCCTGCGCCGGCTATCTGCCGGAACCGCGCGAACACGTGATAGAACCCTTGGGCTACAACGAAAAAACCATAAGCCCCGCGCGCCCGCCCGCGCAGATTTTTGCCGTTCCCGAACCTTCGGAACTGAGCGGCACGGTGAATCTGGCCTACGTCGGTTCCCTGCAGCAGGGCAAAGGGGTGGAAAACCTGCTCCGCGCCCTTGCCCTGCTTGAGAACAATTTTGTTCTGACCGTCATCGGCGGCGCGCCCGACGCTGATTTCCACTCCCTGCGCCGTCTGGCGGAAGATTTGGCGCTTACGGAGCGGGTGCATTTTACCGGGTTGCTGGAGCAGGCGGAGATAACCGGGCGTCTTGCCGACTGCGACATTTTCGTCATTCCCATGAATACGGAGCGGGACTTTTTCGCCCCGATCAAAATGTATGAGGCCCAAGGACTCGCCCTGCCCATAGCGGCCACCCCCATGCCTTCCCTGCTCCGGGGGCTGAAAGACGGGGTGAACGCCCTCTTCGCCAAAGGCACGGAACCCGGCGACCTTGCGGAGCTGTTGTGGCGGCTTGCTGCGGAACCCGATCTGCGCAGAAGTATGCGCCGCAACAATCTGGCCGCATCCCGAAAATTAAGTGCTGGGGCAAGAGCGGCAAGGCTCCTTGCCCTTATGCGGGACCTCTTCCGCCCCCCCGCATGCACCGATGGAAAGGAATCATCATGAGCGCGACGCTTCACGAAGGAATCCACATGAGCACGATGCTTCCCGCCGGCTTTCGTCTGGCCGTCGCCGAGGCGGCCTTCCGAAAAGCCGGACGCAACGATCTGGCCCTGGCCTTGAGCGACGGTCCGGCGGCCGCCGCCGGGCTGTTTACCACCAACAAGTTCAAAGCCGCGCCGGTGCTGGTGGGTCAGGACTTGCTGCGCATGAGCAAAACCGCCCGCGCCGTGCTTATCAATTCCGGTCAGGCCAACGCCTGCACAGGCGAAGAAGGTCTGCTTCGCTGCCGGCAAACCCTGAAAAAAACGGCATCCCTCTTGGGCATCGACCCCTGCGACATACTCCCGGCCTCCACCGGAGTCATAGGTGCGCAACTGGTCATGGAGGCATGGGACAGGACCTTGCCGGAACTTCCGGAAAAACTCGGCAAGGCAAGCCTTGAAGACTTCGCCTCCGCCATTATGACCTCCGACGCCTTTCCCAAGTATGCAGGCGCGACACTGGACTTTGCCGGCAAAAAAGTCGTCGTCGCCGGTGTCGCCAAAGGCGCGGGCATGATTTGCCCGAACATGGCGACCATGCTCTCCGTCGTGTTCTGCGATGCCGAAACAGATCCGGAGGACTGGCGTGCCATGTTCAAAAGAGCGACGGATGCGAGTTTTAACCGGGTCAGCGTGGATGACGACACCAGCACCAACGATACCTTGTACGGTCTGGCCAACGGGGCATCGGGAGTGAAGGTTTCCGGCGCCGGGCTACGCGTTCTGGAAGACGCCATGGTGAGGGTGCTGAAAGATCTGGCCTATATGCTGGTCAAAGACGGCGAAGGCGCGACCAAGGTCCTGCACATCCGCGTCTCCGGAGCGGCGGACGACGCCGACGCGGAACGCGCGGCCCGCACCGTCGGTCGTTCCCAACTGGTCAAAACCGCCATGTACGGCAAGGACGCCAACTGGGGTCGCGTGGTTTGCGCTCTGGGCCGCTCCGGAGCGGCATTCAGGCCCGAAGACGTCGCATTCTCGCTCTGCGGTGTGGAACTGTTCCGCAGGGGTGGGCCGACGGACCTGGATTTCGACGCCCTGCTCAAAGACGCCCTAGAACAGCGCGATGTGTACCTGGATCTGCGCCTGGGCGAGGGCCCTGGCGAATACCTGCTCCTGACTTCCGACCTTTCCCACGAATACGTGAGCATCAATTCGGACTATCGCAGTTAGAGCAGATATACATTTTCAATGTCAATCTGCTCTAGGGTCTGTTAACACTATTATACAATCCTTCTGAGACGTTCAGCCGTCGGCCCTAGAGCATTTTACGCTTGAGATTGTCGCTTGCGGCGGGCAAAGCCCACCTGCTCCAATCTCGCTGCGCGGGTTTGCAGGCAAACCCGCGCAGGTCGGTTTATTTCTTTTTTCAATCGGGGCTCCGTCCCGAACCCGCCGGGGGAAATTACTACAAGATTTTGCCCGCCTTCACTTCGTTCAGGACGGACAGGTCGGTACTGTCCAGAATTTTTCGCACTTTTTGTAGCAGCCAAGTAGTGTCGGTTTTGGTGCTGCCTTAAGGAGCCGGCACGGGCCTTGCGAGCGATACCCTCAAAAATATCGCGGCT